>JAEDOI010000081.1 GCA_016302065.1 Bacilli bacterium
TTGTAAATGGTAAAATAATATGTAGGAAAATGGCAAAGAAAAATGTCGTTTTTCCTACATATTTTTTGTATCTTATTTCTATGATATAATATAATTATGTTAAGCATAGGAGGTGATGATACAAATGATATTTGAAGAATTAGATAATCTGCTGAAGGAGGTGATTAGATTGCAGATAAAACCAAACTTCGCACGGGATTGCAAGAGAAATGAATTGTGATTGGAGAACAGCTAAAAAAATGTATGAATTACAACAGCAAATAGAAAATGGATTACCACTGCCACTAAAAGAACATAAATCAATACTTGACCCATATGTTGATATCATTAATGCTAAATTAGAAATTTCAGGTATTACTGCCTCTGCTATTTATCATTTCTTAATTGATACCACAGATTATAGCGGAAAATATGGATTGGTAAAAAATTATGTAAAAAAACATAAAGATGAAAGACCGAAAAAAGCTACAATTCGTGTTCCTAAAGTTCCTGGAAAACTTGGACAAGTAGATTGGAAAGAAGATTTAACTTTAATTAGTAAATATGGAGAACTTTTTACTTTTAATATATTTCTTTTTACATTGCCATTTTCAGAGAAAAAATATTGTAAATTAACTCTTGATAAAAAACAAGATACTGTCATTAATTCTCTAATTTATGCTTTTCAATATATTGGTGGTATTCCTAAAGAAATATGGTTTGATAATATGTTAACGATTGTAGATGCTGCTAAAATGGGAAAACATGATAGAATTAACGATAAAATCAAACAATTTGCTAAAGATATGGCTTTTACTCCAATTCCTTGTAGACCTCGAAGGCCACAATCTAAAGGCTCAGTAGAAGCTCTTGCAAAATTATGTGATAGATTACTAGCATACAATCATGAATTTGAAACAATAGAGGATTTAGAAAAAATTGTAAATACTTTTAATGAAAATATTAATAATGAAATATCTCAATCTCACAATCGAGTAGTTAATGAAGTATTTGAATATGAAAAGGAATATTTATTGATTTTACCAAATAATAAAATTTTTAGCTCCTACTTATCTAACCGCCAAACTAGAAAAGTAGCTAAAGATTCTATGATTTCATATAAAAGTAATAAATATTCCGTACCTGTTAAATATATCGGTTTCGATTTAAATGTCATCGAAAAGGATAATTCTTTGTATATTTATGATAACACAAATTTAGTCCGTTGTCATCAAATTTCAAATAATCCGTTAAATTATAATAGAGATGATGTTAAAGATATATTAGTTAGTGATCTATTGAAAGATTCAACAGAAGAAAAAATTGAAGCGTTTATTGCAGATAATTTAAATCAATATGATAATTTATTATAATGGAGGTTGTTTATGAAATTTAAAAATGTTGTAGATAATTTAAATATATTAAAATTAGATAAAATAGCTGATTGTTTATCTGAATATGTAGATAAAGTTAATTCTGAAAAAATTCCTTTTTTAGATGCTTTATACGAACTTACTAAATTAGAAATTGCAAATAAAGCTGAGCGTTCTTCACAATTTAACATTAGAATTGCACATTTCCCATATTATAGAACTTTTGAAGATTTTGACTTTTCTTTTCAACCTTCAATTAATCAAGAACAAGTACTTGAATTAGCTTCTCTTAGATTTATTGAAGAAAAGAAAAACATATTATTAATTGGTTCACCTGGTACTCGGGAAAACACATATAGCAACAGCAATTGGCATTGAAGCTGCTAAAAATAGAGTTAGTACATATTTTATTTCTTGCCATGACTTAATTTCTCAACTTTCTTTGGCTCATAGTGAAAATAGATTAGTTGATAAAATTAAGCAATATAACAGATATAAGTTGTTAATTATAGATGAAGTAGGTTATCTTCCAGTAGATAAAACCGGAGCTAATCTATTGTTTCAATTGCTTGCTAAAAGATATGAAAAATATTCAACAATAGTAACATCTAATCAGCAATTTTCAAAATGGGGTGAAGTTTTATCAGATGCTACACTTGCATCAGCAATATTAGATAGGCTGCTGCATCATTCATATGTTTTTAACATAACCGGAAATTCATATAGAATTAAAGATAAGATTATAGAAAAGAGGGATAATAATGTTCAATATTAAAGAAATATTCAAAGCTAGCGTTTGTAGCTTTTGCGAAAATATTTATGAATATAATTCAATTGATGAAGGAGATTTTATAAAATCTTTAAAATATTTTTTGAGAGAAGAGGATTTTCAAGATTGTTTAGAAGTTTGTACATCAGAGATTGCTTATGATATAGACAATATAGAAAATGTTTGTAATGATTCATATTTATTAAAATATAAACAATTTGAAGAAAGAGATGTTATAGATGTTTGTAAAAATGCATATTTGTTGACATTAGAAAAAGACAAAACAATCAATGTAGAAGCATTTGTTGATAATTTAGCAAAAGCATTTTCAAGTACAAAAATACCATAAAAGGGGGAAAATCCCCCCTCATAAATCTTTG
>JAEDOI010000082.1 GCA_016302065.1 Bacilli bacterium
TTAAAAATTTATGTTTTTAAACTTTGGAATTTATCAATGAGTTATGGGAGGCCAATAAAATGACAGAATCTGCTTTATTAGACTTAAAAATTGATGAAAGTGCAGTTAATGCATTTGATGCAGAAGGTTATGCAAAGAGTTACTCAGCATATTCTTCATGTTCATGTGTTAATCCACCATGTCCAATTGCTACAATGGATTAATTTCTAAGCTTTCAATGAATCTCTTAGGTTAGTAAATCTAGGAGATTTTTTTACAAGAAAGGAAGTTACCTATTTGGATATTGTAATATCACCCATAAATTTATTCAGAAAACCAATCATATCTACCGAAATAGTAAAGAAAAAATTTCAAAATTTGGATGAGATAATATTATTTTGTGAGAGTAATCCATTAATTTTAAAAGCCTTACGAGATTCTAATACCTTGTTGTTCAATGCAATAAACAAATATAAAAATGGATCTATGACTAAGGAAAAGCAAATAAGAAAGTTAGCTGTCTCCTTACAGAACTATTTATTGCGCATGGGAACTAGAACAACTCCATTCAGATATATGACTAAATTGGGGTTTATAACCTTTGATAACAAGATAAAATCTCAGGAAGTCGAAAAGAAGTTAAGATATATAACGCGTAATAATTGTGTAATAACAGAAAATAATAAATCCCAAATTGAATTAAAACTTACTAATTTATTCTTAAAAAGAGAAAATAAAATTTTTATAGAAAATGAAGGCAAGAAAACTAATTCTACCTGTATTAAAGACACTTTGATTTTGAACTGGCCAAGATTAAATTTGCAAAATTGGACTTTATATTCAAAATTATTTCAGAGTATAAAATCAGAATTTTCAATAATTTCTGAATCAGCGTTTATTATTTATTTGAACAAATTAATAAAAATTGGATTTATATGTTGTTCGAAAGCCACAACTTATGAAGAAGAACCAATATGTTTTAGTTCTAATTTAGATTCTGCTAATACAGATATTAATAAAGATGTAAATTCTGCAGTATATTTTTTAACTCATTTTTTAGATACAAAGCAAGAATATAAGGGATGGAAAAAACTACGAAATTATTTTTCTGAAAATTATTTATTTGAACGTATACCTTTAAAAAAGGTTGTTTATTCAGATGAATTCAATTTCTGGAATAATGACGATATTGAATTTCATAGAGGTAATAATTATCAATTATTAGAAGATTATATTACTTCACAAATAATTCAAAATAAAACTAAAATCACTATTCCTGAGAAAATAATAGAAGGCATGAAACAAGAATGTTACCATAATATATCCGGCGATTTACTCGCAAGCGTAGTAGATGGCAAACTAATATTAGATTTAGGTATTGGTAGTTCTTGTGACGGAAAAATTATAGGTCGTTTTATTCAAGCATATCCATCAGAGGCCAGGAAAAAAATGCTGAGTTTTTTACGAAAGTCAGCATCAGAAAATGAAATTATTGCAGAAGTTCGGTATCTTTTTAAAAATCCAAAATTCGCATCAATTAGTAATAATATTAATCCATATAAATACGAAATTAATTTAAATAGTACTAAAGATAATATTAAACAGGAACTTGATATTGATTCTTTATCAGTTGGATTAGATGATCAAGGTATTTACTTATGGTCCGAAGATTTACATCAAAGAGTTATACCTAGATTTACAAATGCGGTTAATGGCTTAGCAGTTAATAATAAGATGTATAGGTTCTTGTTTGTCCTCTCAAGAGAAAGATATGAAAGCTTTAAGCCTGTTTTGCCAGGATACTTAGGTGAAAGAGTATGGTCTCCAAGACTAGAATATAAAGACATAATTATTCGTAGAGAGCAATGGAAATTAGATACTCAGTTCATGAAAGAGCAAGATAAAAGTTTCTCAAGAGCTATAACTAACTGGCGCTATAGATACAACGTGCCGAGAATAATAGGGGTTTCATTAGGAGAAGCACCAACAGTTTTTGATTTAAGTAATGATTTACAACTGAAGACTTTAAAGAAAATAATTCATAAAAGTAATAACCAAATTAGCTTTGTTGAGGTTCCCGAAATATCAGAATTTCATAAGAATAATATTATTCAAGGAGTTTTTTCATTCTATATTGTAGATAGTAAAGATAAGAATACTAGTCAGGATGTATTATCAGAATATAGAAAAAATAATAATGAATTAACTTATGCTAATGGATTTTTATCATTTATTTTGTATCCTAATTTATTTGAAAAAAATTATGTTGAGGTTGTCAACGAAGTTTTAAAAAGAGCAGGGATTCAAAAAAAATTGTTTTTTTATTCAGTACAATGATGATGGAAAGCCAAGTTTACGTCTAAGAATTTGGCAGGCTGATGAAAGAATATTAGTAAAAATCCTAAAAATCTTGAACTATATCTTAAATATAAAATTAATAAATGACTTCAAATTAGTTAACTTTAGGCCAGAATA
>JAEDOI010000083.1 GCA_016302065.1 Bacilli bacterium
GTAAGCGTTAATTCACCCATATAGATTTTATCTATCCTCCCATGAGACAATATCTCCAGGAGGATTTTTTATGCCATTACATCCTTTAAATGAAAGCCAAATTGCATTTTTAGAAGAATATCGATCTTCTGGTATGTCAGTTTTAGAATTCGCTAGATCTAAAGGGGTCCAAAAAAGTGCTGTTTATTATCTTATTGGAAAAGAAAGGCGATTAAAAGGAGAATCTTTTGCAAGTGAAGTGATAAAGGCAAACAATTTTGTTTCTGTTCCTATTGAGACAAAAGAGTTATCGATTGAATCATCATCAAATAATACGAATAATATAATCTCGTTTAATTTGAATGGATTATCTATTTCTATTAGTAAAGAAAATTTAAAAGCATTCTTGGAGGTGATATCTCAATGATTGATTTAAGTAAGATTGATGGAATATTCCTCTATACTGGTAAAACTGATCTAAGAGCTTCTATATTTGGTTTATCTTTAATTATTCAAGAATCATTTCCGATAGAGATGATGAGAAACAAGTTATTTGTCTTTTGTAATAAAGATAAAAGAAACATTAAAATTATCGAACTTGATTATGATGGGTTTTGGTTATATCAAAAGAAACTACATAAAGGAAAATTTAGATGGCCTAAATTAGATGAAACAAGTAGAACAATGGTTATCGATAAAAGACAGTTTAAATGGCTTCTTGATGGATTAGAACTTGTTCAAAAGTACGCTCACGAGGATATTAAGATAAGGGCAAACTATTAATTGCTCTTATTTTTTGATATTTTTTAGTTACTTTAACTTGCTATGCAAGTTAACATATGCGACAATAGCAATATGAACGATAAAGAAGCATTGATAAAGCAAATTCAAGAAAAAGAACTAGAGATTAAAAAACTTGAACTTAAAATCGCTGAACAAAATAAAAAGATCGATGAAGTTGAAGGCGAAAGACATATTCAAGAATTAGTTATTGAAGAACTTTTAAACATTATCGAAAAGAAAGATTTCCAACGTGTAGCTCAAATATTAAGAAGTTATGGTATTAAGTCAGAAAAGGCTGATGTTTTAGTTAATGAAGCAGAAGTGATTAAAGAAACCTCTTCTAATGAAGAAAAAGAAACCGCTAAAGAGATAGAAAATATATTAAAAGGCAAAGATGATAAGAAAAAACCAGGAAGAAAAAAGGGCACACATAATTATCAAGATTTTGATTTATCTAAAATCTCAACTAGAGATGAATATATTGACTCTCCAAGTGAAATCAAATGTGATGCATGTGGGCTTTTAATGAAAGAAAACGGAGAAGAAGTTATTACTAAACTTGTTTGGATTCCATCAAGATTTGAACTTGTTAGGTATCATCAAAAGAAATATATTTGCCCTAACTGTGATGAAAAAACATATAAAGATTCAGTTGATGTTTTTGATGATAATTTAGTTTCTCCTAGTTTAGCTGCAAACATTGTTAATTATAAATATAACTATGCTTTACCACTTTATCGTCAAGAAGAGATATATGCGAAACTTGGAGTTCCTATTTCCAGGGTTAGTTTATCTAAATATGTTTTATTAACTGCTGAAGTGCTTACACCTTTATTTGAATTAATGCTTAAAGATTTAGTCAATACTTCAGTTAAAGTTCTTCAAGCTGATGAAACAACGTTTAAATGTATACTAGATTCAAAAAAAGAAGATAGAGATAAGAATTACGTCTTTGTTTACTCTACTTCTTATTATGATCAAAGAATAAGAATATACTCCTATTCTAAAAATCGCTCAGTAAATAATCCTCAAGAGATACTTAAAGATTATGAAGGATATTTAGAAGTTGATGGATATGATGGATATAACAATATCACTAATGTGAAAACGGCAAGATGCTGGGTTCACGCAAGAAGAAAATACGCGGATATCGTTAAAACATTAAAAGAGAGCCAAAAGAAAAATTCTATTGCCTTTAAATTAGTAAAAAAGATTAACGAATTATTTAAAATTGAAGAAGAATGTAAAAGAAAGGGGCTCACCCCTAATCAAATATTAGAAGAAAGGAAAGAAAAGTCGCTTCCTATTGTTAATGAATATTTTGAATATATTAAATCGATTAAAGATGAAGTAAGCGATCCGCTTTTAGGTGCAATAAATTATTCTTTAGATTTAGAAGAAGGATTAAAAATGTTCTTAGAAGACGGCCACATTCCTTTAGATAACAATTTAAGCGAAAGAACAGTAAAACCTTTCGTTATTATGAGGAAAAATGCTTTATTTGCTTATTCTAATGAAGGCGCGATTGCTAGTTGTATATTGATGTCAATAGTTCAAACCGCAAAAGAAAATTGCTTAGATGTAGAAAAATATCTTTCTTATGTTCTAGATAAAATTAACACAATTAAGATGTCAGAATTAAAAGATTTGCTACCATATAGCAGCAATCTTCCTAAAGAT
>JAEDOI010000030.1 GCA_016302065.1 Bacilli bacterium
GTTTTTATGAAAACCAAAATTAAATTATTTGCTTTAATTTCTACATCTTGCCTAATGCTTGCTCTTCCCGTTTCTTGTAATTCAACAACTAAAAATGATCCAAAAACTTTAAATGTTGTTTTATATAATGCTGGTTGGGGCGATGAATGGTTCAAGGACGTTATCGCTAAATGGGAAAATAATAATCCCGGATATACAGTAAACTTAACAAGTAAATATGAAGTTAAAGAATTAATTAATAGAAGATTAGCTAGTTCAAAGAATACAGACGATTTATACATAGCAACTGATAATGGATGGAGAAACTTCGCAGCCCAAGGTAAATTCGCTCCTCTTGATGATTTACTCGAAGAAGAGGTTGAAAATGGAATTAAATTTAAAGATAAAGTCGATGATGTTTATGCTAACGATTTATATTTTAAAAATAAAGATGGCAGTGAACATGTATATCGTTTACCATGGACATCTGGAATGGGTGGAATCTATTATAATGAAACATTATTTACAGAAAATAATCTTACTATTCCAAAAACTACAGATGAATTAATGAATTTAGTGAAATATGTTGTAGAAAATAAAATTGAAGTTCCAGGAGATGATACCGCATTTGTAAAACCATTTGTTTATACTGGAGATAACACCGATTACTTTGATTACACAATTTTTAATTGGTGGCTACAATTATCAGGGTATGATAATGTTAAAAATTTCTATAATTATAAAAATGCTGAACAATTTAATTATCAAGCTGAAGGAACATATAAAGACTTATATACTGTAGTTAAATATTGGAGAGAACTATTCTCTAATAAAGATTACTTTATTTCAGGGTCGTTAGGTTATACTAACCACGATGCTCAAAAACAATTCTTTAATGGAAAAGCTTTAATGATGTTTAATGGTGACTGGTTATATAATGAAACACTAGAATATGGACAAAACTCAAAATTCTCATTAAAAATTATGCCAACACCTGTATTTAAAAATGCCAAAGAAACAAATGTTGCATACACAATTGGAAGCGACCAATATATCGCTATTCCAGCTACATCTATAAAACAAGATTTAGCAAAGTCCTTTCTTAAAGAAATGGTTAAAGATTGGTCTTTAGCAAATTTCACAAATAAATCTCATGGATTTTTAGCTTATAAATTAAAAGATCAATCATTAATTGATACATCAAATACATATGTTTCAAGCTATTTAGATGTTAGAAACGCAATTAAGAAATCTACAACCGATGAATCAAAAAGTATGATGTTCTTAAATGGAGATATCAAAAATGCTTGGATTGTCCATGCTAATAGACCTTTCTTAGGATTATTGCAAAATTCATCACAAACTGTTGAATCTTCATTTGATAGTTTATATTCAGCAGCTAAAGCACTTGATTGGTCAAGTGTAAAATAATTACATTTAAACCCCCTAATTTAAAAGAAGTTCTTTAATTAGAACTTCTTTTTCTTTGTTGCTTTTAATTATAAGTAGATTATTTTACTAAAATACTCTCTTTTTATCTTTTTAGTTTATTACTTTAATTATATTGTTTTTTTGTAAATCATTTTTATTAATTGATGAATATTTAAAACCAAATTTATCTTCTTTTAACTCTAATTCTTTATTATTTAAAATTATTCTACGTTTATTTGTATCATCATAAATATGCAAAATTTTGATATTTTTCCCACATATTTTTACTGATAAACTTGCTTTATCATATGGAATTGATGCTCCAGTCTTTATATCAATAGAATCTAATTTTACATTGATTCCAAATACATTTTTAACCATCAATTTAAATAGTGTTGAACTAGATCCTGTAAACCAGTCGTTCATACTTTCTCCATCACATCCAATTTCTTCATTATATAAATATGAATTAGGCATAATAAATGGCGTTGAAGAAACAAATTCATGAGATATAGGTAATATTTTATACATTTGTCTAAAAGCTTCTTTTTCATTATGAAGAATCAATAATGAATCAATTGCAAAACATGTTCCATGAATATATGTAGCTGCATTTTCAGCTGTTCCTTTAGGCAAATTAACAATTCTACCAACATCAATAAATTGTCTTTCAAAATATGGCTCAAATGTTTTTAAGCCATATTTAGAATCTAATCTTTCATATGCTTTAAAGACAGAATTAATGTATTTATCTTCTTCTATAAAAAACGAAGAAACAATGTAAAAGGCGTTAGATGTTAATGAATCACGGCTATTATTATCTAAATCATTAAATGATCCAACATAAAAACTTTCATCATTGCCCCATCCATGTAAAATCTTAAATTCATTATTCTTTTCAATAAAAGCGTTTTTCTTTATTCCATTTATAATTGTATTTCTACAATCAATTAATTGTTCAATATATTCATTATCATTATTATATTTTTTAACTATCTCAATAAATTTAGTTAAAGAAGAATACAATTGGAAGGAAGCCATGATTGATACACCATTTCCAAATTCAGTTAATTTCCCTTTTACTTTTCCAAGTCCATCTAAAGCATCATTCCAATCTCCATAAAGCGCCTTCAAACAATGGGTTTTTTCATCAATATTTGATGTTAAATAACTCATTATTTTTTTAAGGTGATTAAATGCAGAATCTTTAAATGGAAGTATATTTGCTCTATTATTTTCAAAAATTTCAATATAACCTACACATTCATTTAAAATAGAATAATCATCTGTATAAGCTAAATATTGATAAATAGTGTCAAACATCCATAAACCTTGATCAATAAATTCTCTAGAATCTATTAATTTAGAAGTTTCATTATTTAATGGAGTACTATATTGTCTTGGTAATCGACCATTTTTATAATTTACATTACTTAAAACCTCTAGGATTTTCTTTTTGCTTTCTTTAGGATTATAAATAATTTGGGCTTCAAGAGCTTGAAGAATATCTCGAACTCCTAACATTAATACAGTTGAATTTTTTGTTGTTGCACAATAATTAACTTGATTTACAACATTATTTAAAAAGGAAGAAAACAATTTATCATTTATATATTGGTGGTCTTTCTCAAAATCAAATTTTGAAAAAACACTATTAAATTCCATCTCTTTTTCTTCATTTATTTCATTTAAATTCATTTCGATATCATCAATTGAGTTGATTAAATTATCATTGTTTTCATTTAAATAATAGCCAATTCTAACAGTTTCACCACCTTTTATATTAATTTTAATTATATCTCCACAAATAGCGGTATCAGAAAAATTGGTTACATTTTTCATTTCTTTAAATTTTCCATCAACTAAACATCTACTGCTTTCAATTCTTCCAGTCCTACTATCACAATAGCTACCTCTAGAAGTAGTGTTCTCTATAAAGCATTCTTTATCTATGAATCGTTTTAAATTGGCCTTAGCAAATAAATGTTCAAATCTTGATATATCTTCTATTGTTTCAATAGAAAAATTATTCTCGTTATACTTAATTGTTTTAAACCATTTTGTCTCAACACTAGAATATACACTATGCATCATCATAGGATTTAAAAATGAACTAGAATATATTTCTTGATCTTTCTTTGATGTATTTTTTATTAATATTTCATATGCTAAATTCTTATTTTTTAAAACTCCTATTTTCAAAGAATAGATAATAGACTTATATTTTAAAACATAAATTACATAGCCTTTTTTAAATACACAAAATCTTAAATTTTGAGGTTCAAAAATATTTTTATTAAACTCAAAAAGTGAAAAAGGTATGTATTTCCCATCTCTTTTTACTCCTAAAAAGAATGAAAGAAAATTGGTTTCACCTTCGATTGTTTCAGGTATTATAAAATAATTTGATTCATTAAATGAAATTTTACCATTTTGATGAGCCCATAATGTTTTACCATTAACTACATATGGATATCTAGCATCGCCTAAACGATTTTCAAAACAAAAAATATCATTATCAATCTCATAACAATTATTAGTAAACTTGACTGCTTTTTTAAGCTTCTTAGTTGAATTCAAAAGTTTAATGATTTCTTTTTCCATAATTATTTAATCCCATTAATAAATTTTCTTAAAATTTCTATATTGTTTTTAGCTTCCTCTTCTGAACTCATTTCAGCAAAAATTCTAAATACTGGCTCAGTTCCACTTAGTCTAATTAACATCCATTTATCATCCTTAAATCTAAACTTATAATTCCTATTAAGATGGGTAAATTCAATAATTTCTTCACTAAATGATGGATGAATATTGTTTAGATAAGAAATAATTCTTTCTTCGTCTTCCTTACAATACGAAATAAAATCTTCTACGACATAATTATGAAATTCAGCAAAATCATATACTTCCTTAATAATTTCACTTACTGATTTTTGAATGTTAGTTACCATTTCTAGGAATAATGAAAAAGCAAATGTAGTGTCTTTTCCATGAATGTAATTTCGAATAGTTAATCCTCCACTGCTTTCTCCACCAATTAATGCATCAACTTCATGCATTTTAGAAGTAATATTTTTAAAGCCTACATCAACTTCATGACATTTATATCCTAATTTTGAAGCAACTTTATCAATTAAGTTACTTGTGGCACAGTTTTTAACAATATCCCCTTTAAGTCCTTTATATTTAACTAAATAGTAATAAAGGCTTGCTAAAATTTCATTACTAGAAACATAATGTCCTTTTTCATCAATAATACCTAATCTATCAGCATCGCTATCACTTGCAAAACCAAAATCACACTTATTTTCTAAAACATTTCTTTTTAAATCATTTAAATTTACTTCAATAGGATTAGGGAGAAGGCCTCTAAATAAAGGATCTCTATTTTCATTTAAAATAATAGTGTTTTTCACACCTATTTTCTCTAAAAGAGGTTTTATACTTAATATTCCTACGCCATTTAAATTATCAAAACATACCTTTGTATTATTATTTTTAACATTAACAAAAGATAAAATATTATTTACATAGTCAGTAATTCCATCAACGAATTTCACATTATTTTGTTTTTCAAAAATACAATCATTTACTAGAATTTCTGAATTAATCATCTTTTCTAATTTATTTGTAAAAGATACATCTGCGTCATATCCACCAGTTGTAAAAACTTTTATACCATTAAAAATATAAGGATTATGTGAAGCAGTAATCATTACACCAATATCTAAAGAATGCTTATTAACATAATACATAATGGCTGGAGAAGGAGTAGCAGTTAGACACAAATTAACTTTGAAATTATTTGCAATAAAAACTTCTGCTATCCATTTACTTGCTTCAGAAGATAAAAATCTATAGTCGTAGCCAATAATTATTTCTTTTTTTAAATTGTTTTCATTAGCAAGATTACAAATTGCTTGTGCGATTTTTTTAATATTTTCCTTTATAAAATCATCACCAATAACTCCTCGAAAACCACCAGTTCCAAATTTTATATCCATAATAAATGTCCTCTATTGCTATTATAGCATAAGAAAACAATTATGTATCATATTTTTTTAGTTTATAAAAAAATTAATTAGACTATTATTTACCTATTATTTTAATAATGCATCTACTAAAAATAAAAAGTATTTTTATAAAACAAAAAATTAAATATAAATTAAAAAGGCCTATCAAGGCCTTTATTATAATTAATGAAATCTTGCGTATTCGTCTTTGATTTTTTCGTGAGATTCATGACTTCTTATAACATCAGCAATCATCTCAGCAATAGACACGACAACAATTTTTGGATTATCTTTAATTTCTGGATGCTCTATTGTATCAGTTACACAACATTCAGTAACATAATCTGCATCATTAAATCTATCAAAGGCAGGACCATTAAATAGAGCATGTGAAGCACAAATATAAATTTCCTTTGCACCCTTATCATGAAGAGCCTTTGCACCTGCTAAAATAGTTCCACCTGTATCAATAATATCATCAACCATAACACAAATTTTACCTTCAATATCACCAACAATATTAGTAATTTCAGCGACATTTGGTCTTGGTCTACGTTTATCAATAACAACAATGTTTGTGTTTGGAATAAAATTTGATAAATCTCTTGCTCTATGCAAAGCACCATGATCTGGAGCTACAATAGCAATTTTTTCATTTTGATATTTTGGATCACTAAATTTTTTGTTTAAATATTTAGCAAATAAGAAACTTGGAGAACAGTTATCGACTGGTACCCCAAAGAAACCTTGAATTTGTGGTGTATGTAATTCACAAGTAATTATTCTTTTTACACCAGCATTAGTGAATAAATCAGCGACCATCCTTGCACTAATTGGTTCATTAATATGAGCAATTCTATCTTGTCTAGCATAACCGAAATAAGGAATTATTAAAGTTACTTCTCTACAATTTGCTCTTCTAACAGCATCAATAAAAATAAGTGTTTCCATAATTCGATCATTTACTGGTTTACAAGTTGATTGAATAATGTAAACTTTTTTTCCTCTAACATCACATGTAGCACTAGCTGTTGCTAAACATTCACCATCAGCGAAGTGTTTGACTTCTGATTCACTTACATTGATGTTTAATAAAGCACAGACTTTTTTTGTTAATTCACAACTACTTGTTAATGAGAATACCATTATATCTTTTATCATATTTATCCTCCTACAAATAAATTATAATTTAGTACTGATTAAATTGTTATTAATAATTTTTAACAAAAGAAAAAGTCTAGTAAACCTAGACTAAAAATTCTTTTCTTATTTACCGCTTCTGTATTTTTTGTTGAAACGATCAACTCTTCCATCACTTTGAACAAATCTTTGTTTTCCAGTGTAGAATGGGTGGCAATTACTACATGTGTCAACTCTGATTTCTTTTAAAGTTGATTCGGTTTCAAATGTGTTTCCACAAGAAATACATGTAACTTTGCACTTTTGATAGTTTGGATGAATTCCTTTTTTCATAGTTTACTCCTTCCGCCTAAGATCAATTAAATATCTTAAGAAAGCTTACGTGTTAATAATATTAACAATTATTACTTTAAATTACAAGTTTGTTATTAACAATAGTTATTTTTTTAGTAATAATTCATATTCATTTTTAAGTTGAAGACCTACTTTATCTAATGTTCTATTTTCAACTACTTTATATCCTTCTTCGTGAATTGAAGAACAATCTGTTTCAATAGATTTTTTAATATAATCTATGAATTCCTCATTATTTTTCCCTTTAAAGCAATTGACTCCATTTTGCAACCAACCTTTATAAACACCAATATCTCTTGTTACAAGAGTTAATTTTGTAGCAAGAGCTTCAAGAGCTACAATTCCTTCGGTTTCTTCATTAGTAGGGAAAAACATACAATTTGCATAATATAATGCACCTTTAATAACATTTCCTTTAATATATCCTGGAAGAATTACATTCTCAGGTTTATGTTTAATACATTTTAAAATATAAGATGTTGTTAAAAATTTATTTAAATAACCAAACCAAATAAATTTTACATCAGGCATTTTTCTAGCAACATCAAAAAAGTCATCAATTCCTTTACGTTTAAAATAAAAACCTACACCAATTACAACTTTTTCATTAGTAATATTAAACATCTTTTTAAAAGCTTCAACATTTTCTTTATTATATTGATAATCTTCAAGTTTAATTCCATTTGAAATAGCTACTACTTTACAATTTACACCTTTGTAATTTTCAATTAATTCTTTTGAATAAGGAGTAGGAGTAACAATTAAATCAGCTCTTTTATACATTCTATTCATCATATGATTATAAAATGGTGCCATTAATTTCCAACATCTAAATGATTCTCTAAAATCCTCATGAGTTGAATGGCCATGAACAACTACTGGTATTCCTTTTTTCTTACATTTCTTTAATAAATGATAGCTTTTTGGTCCGTAAGAATTTATATGAACAATATCAAAATCATCTTTAGGATTTAAAGTAAATTCAATTCCGTTTTCTTTTAAAGCTTCTTGTTGATGAACTAAAGCTCTACCAATTCCTGAAACTGACAATGACGATTGATTCTCTAAATATAATAATACTTTCATTTTTTAATTCCTTTTTTTAAAAAATATATCAATTCTTTACTAATTTATGTAAACATAAATTGAAAAAAACTTAATTAATATTATAATAACACAAAAGGAGGATGTATATGATAAGTAAAAAATTAGCTGTAGAATTAATTAATTACGCTAGTTCTACAGGTGCAGATTTTGTTGAATTATTTTACGAAGATACAAAAGGAACATCTTACTCTTTTGAAAATGCTAAATTAGATAGTATTTCTACCAATTATGTAAATGGTATTGGAGTTAGATTGTTAAAAGATAATCAATCAATTTATGGATATACAAATGATTTATCCAAAAAAAGTTTATTTAAATTAATAGAAAATCTTAGAAGTTCCTTTTCTACATCAAGATGTATTGAGGAAATTAGTGATTTAAAACAACAAAAATATAAAAGAGTTAATAAATCTATTGTTTCATTAACAACAATTGAACCATCAACAATCATTGAATACGTTAGAAAAGGAATAAATGAAATTTTAAATTATGATAAAAGAATTGTTCGTGTAATAGGTGGTTTTTTAGTAAAAACTTCAGATATTACAATTATGAACAGTGAAGGTAAATTGTTTAAAAAACACAATGAATATGGAAGAGTATTCTTAAATTCTATTGCTTCAGAGAATGGAAAAATAGAAACAAGATTTGATGGTCCTGGTTCACAAAACGGTTGGAAGTTCTTCACAGAAGAATTAGATTTCATAAAATTAGCTAGAGAAAACGCAAGAAAATGTATTCTTATGCTTGGTGCTAAAGAATGTCCAAGTGGTCACTTCCCTGTAATTATAGGAAATGGATGGGGTGGTGTTATTTTCCATGAAGCCTGCGGCCACCAATTAGAAGCTACTAGTGTTGCTAAAGGACTTAGTGTTTTTAGTAATATGAAGGGTCAATACATTGCTAATCCAATTGTCAGTGCTTATGATGATGGTACAATGCCAAATGAATGGGGCAGTAATGACATTGATGATGAAGGGAATCCAACTCAAAACAATTGTTTAATTAAAGATGGCGTTTTAGTTGGCTATTTAGTAGATAATTTTAATGGTCGAAGAATGGGTGAAAAAGGGAATGGAGCTTGTAGAAGACAATCTTATAAATATAATCCAACTTCAAGAATGTCTAATACTTATATTGCAAATGGTAAATCCACTGTAGAAGAAATCATTAAAAATACAAAATTAGGCTTATATGCTGTCTCTTTCAATGGAGGAAGCGTTAATCCAGCAGTTGGAGATTTCAATTTTGGTTGTAGCGAAGCTTATATCATAAAGGATGGTAAAATTCTTGAGCCTGTAAGAGGAGCCACTCTTGTTGGAAATGCAAAAGACATCTTAAAACATATTGATATGATTGCAAATGATCTAGGATTAGGTCAAGGAAACTGCGGTTCTTCTAGCGGAAGTATACCTGTTAATGTTGGACAACCAACAATAAGAGTTGATGATATTACAGTTGGAGGAAGAGGAGGAAGTATTGATGAATATAAATAAATTCTTAGTCAAAGCTAAAGAAGCTGACATTGATGTCGCAGAAATTAAAATTTCAAAAACAACATCTTCTTCTATTTCAATCTTTAGAGGTGAAATTGATTCTAATGAATTTTCATCTACTTCATCATTAACTGCAAGAGGAATTTATAAAGGTAAATTAGGTGCTGTTAGTAGTGAAAATTTAAATGATTCAAGTATTGATTCTTTAATTAAAGATATTAAAACTAATGCTACATTAATTGAGAAAGAAGAAGAACCAATAATTTATCAAGGTAGCAAAGATTATAAAAAGAAAAATACTTTCAATAAACAATTAAGTGAACTAACTACATCAAGTGTTTTACCATTACTTTATGAAATTGAAAGAAAAACAAAAGAAAAAGATAGTCGTGTTAGTGATGTTCAAGTATCTTTTCAAATTCAAGAAGAAGAATTTGTTTTTGCAAATTCATATGGTTTAAATTTAAAAACACATTCAAATTATTTTGTCCTTGTTGGTGAAGTTTACATGAAAGAAGGCGAAATTACAAAAGACAATTACACTATTAAATTTGGAAACAAATTCGAAATTAATGTTGATGAATTTGTTGATGAGTTAGTTAAAGAATGCTCAAAAAAATTTAATGCAATTCCAATTCAAAATGGAACATATAAAGGTGTAATTGATAGAGACGCAGTAGCTGATTTAGTTAATGCTCTTATTTCTAACGCTTCAAGTGAACAAACCCAAAAACATTCCTCAATATTTGAAGGAAAAGAAGGTCAAAAAGTTGTTTCATCAAAAATTACAATTGATGAATTACCATTAAAAAATAATGTTTTTAGAACATATTTTGATTCTGAAGGTGTCGCAACACAAAATAAAACAATTATTAAAAATGGTGTATTAGAAACTCTTTTCTATAATCTTGAAACTGCAAAGAAAGCCGGAAAAGAAAGTACAGGTAATGGACAAGGCGCTTCCTCAATCGGTGTTGGATTTACCAACATTACTGTAAAAAAAGGAAGATTAACTAAAGAAGAATTAATTAATAAGGTAAATAATGGTGTTTACATTACTTCTATTACTGGACTCCATGCTGGATTAGATCCAAGAAGCGGAGATTTTTCTCTTCAAGCCGAAGGATTTTTAATTAAAAATGGTAAATTAGATAACTTTTTAACATTATTTACAGTAGGTGGTAACTTATTTAGACTATTTAATGATGTTGTTGCTGTAGGAAATGATTCAAAACTTATGTTATCTAGTATTGAAACTCCATCTATTGCCTTTAAAAATTTAAAAATAAGTGCTTAAAACATATTATTTTCATTGAAACACAATCTCCTTATATCTAAAATAGAAATAAGGAGATTTTTTTATATGAGAAAAAAAAGTAAATTGGTTGAAAACTTTAAAAAGTTTATTAGCCGTGGAAATGTCGTCG
Organism: Bacilli bacterium; assembly: GCA_016302065.1. Lineage (GTDB taxonomy): Bacteria > Bacillota_I > Bacilli_A > RFN20 > CAG-826 > Onthovivens. Next base: position 10,948 of record JAEDOI010000030.1, read on the forward strand.
ATATGGCTGTTGGTGTCATCATCGGTGGAGCTTTCCAATCAATAATTAACGCACTCGTTAAAGGAATTTTAATGCCATTAATAGCATTTGTTGTTCCTTCAGGTGGTATCGATGGTATCGTTACTGTCTTAAATCATGATAAAGCTGTTGTCCTTGATCCAGCTGCACCAGATGCTCCAGCAAATACTGTTCAATATTGGGGACATACTTATGATGCAGATAAAGTTAATGTAATTAACTGGGGAACATTTATTAATGCAATTATTTATTTCTTTATTGTTGCTATAGTACTATTTACAATTCTTCAAGTTATTAACTTTATGAAAGCAAAGAAAGCCGCTTTTGAAGCAAAACAACTTGAAGCATACTATAAAAAACACCCAGAAGAAAGACCAAAACCAGAAGAACCAGCTCCAAAACAACCAACTGAAGTTGAATTACTTGCTGAAATTAAAGATCAATTAATAGAATTAAACAAACAAAAAGAAGGAAAATA
>JAEDOI010000084.1 GCA_016302065.1 Bacilli bacterium
CTTGAAGTATTATTAAATCAATTAAATGATTTAAAAAATAAAGCTGATGTTTTAACTAAGAAATGGCAAGATGAGAAAAAAGATATCGAAGAAGCCAAACAATTAAAAGTAAAAATCGATAAGATGAAATTTGAACTTAATAATGCTTTTAATAATGGTGATTATCAAAAAGCTTCTACTCTTCAATATCGCGATATTCCAAATTTAGAAAAGAAGTTGCAACAAATTGAAAATAGTGAAAAAGAAGGACAAATATTATCAGAAGTTGTCACTAAAGAAGAAATAGAGAAAATTGTTTCAAAGATGACAAATATTCCTGTTTCAAAAATATCTTCTGGTGAAAAAGAAAAAGTACTTCATTTAGCCGATTCTTTAAAAGAAAGAGTTATTGGACAAGATGATGCAATTAATTTAGTGTCTGACGCGATTATCCGTCAAAGAGCGGGTATTAAAGACCAAAATAAGCCTATTGGATCATTTCTATTTTTAGGCCCTACTGGCGTTGGTAAAACTGAAGTCGCTCGCGCTTTAGCGGAAAACCTTTTCGACAGTGAAGAACACATGGTTAGAATTGATATGAGTGAATATATGGAAAAATATTCAACTTCTCGTCTTATTGGAGCCCCACCAGGATATGTCGGTTATGAAGAAGGTGGACAATTAACTGAAAAAGTTCGTCGTAACCCTTATTCCATTGTCTTGTTCGATGAAATCGAAAAAGCTGATCCAGAAGTATTTAATTTGCTACTTCAAATTCTTGATGATGGTCGATTAACTGATTCACAAGGACGTGTTGTTGATTTTAAAAACACGATTATTATTATGACTTCAAATCTCGGCTCTGATTTATTGCTTAATAATAAAAAAGATGAAGTTAATAAATTATTAAGAAGTCGTTTCCGTCCAGAATTTTTAAATCGTATCGATGAAATTGTTTATTTCAATCCTTTAACCAAAGATGTTCAAATCAAAGTTGTTGATAAATTATTAAACATCTTAGATAAGAGATTAAAAGAAAATTATTATTCAGTTTCATTTACTGATAATTTGAAAAAATATATTCTTGATTCATCATATTCATATGAATTTGGAGCAAGACCAATTAAAAGATTTATTTCATCAAATATTGAAACTGTTATTGCTCGCGCGATTATTTCTGGATTAATTAACACCAAACAAAAATTTGTTGTTGATTACGTAAATGATAAAGTAATTATTCGACCAATGTAACTAGTTAAGGCTATCTAATCTTAATGATTAGGTAGTCTTTTTCTATTCTCATAATTTTGATAAATAATTGAATATAATTAATAGATAAATTATAATTTTAACTATGTTAACAAGACTTATTATTTCTAATTTAGCAATCATTGAAAATGTCGATATTCATTTCCAAGATGGATTTACAATTTTAACTGGCTCCACTGGCGCGGGTAAATCATTAATTATTGATTCTTTATCATTGCTTTTAGGCGCTCGTGCTTCAGTAGAATTAATTCGCACTGGTGAAGATAAAGCCACTATTAAAGGATATTTTAATATTAATAATAAAAGATTAAACGCTATATTAACTAATTTAGATATTCCTTTTATTAACAATGAATTAATTATCGAAAGAACAATATCAAAAAATAAATCATCTATTAAAATTAATGGAGTGAATATTTCTTTAACTGATTTAAATAAAATTACTCGCTTTTTAGCGGATATTCATAACCAATATGATTTTTATAAATTATTAAATGAAGATAATTATTTAGATATTGTTGATGGATTTAATTATGACGTTATTAATCGACTTAAAAATGAATATTCTAAATTATTAAATGAATATCGAAAAATTGATAACGAATATAACCTATTAGTGGATAAGAAAAATAAAATTGACGCTCAAAAAGAATTTTATCAATATCAACTTCAAGAATTAAAAGGACTTAATTTAATAATTGGAGAAAAAGAAGATATTGAACAAAAAATATCTTTATTAAAAAATTACGATAAAATTTATGAATTATCTCAAATGTCTAATGAATTAATTCATTCTGATTTTTTAGATAAATTATATGAATTAAATTCTAATTTAAAGCAATTATCTAAATATCAAAATAAATATGATGAAACAATTGAAAATATTGATAATCATTATTTTGAATTAGAAGATATTTTTTCTGAGCTAGTAAAACAATTTAATGATTTAGAATATGATCCAAATGAATTGAATGATCTACTTGAACGCGAACAAACTTTAAAAGAAATTGAAAGAAAATATAAAAAAGATATTCCTTCATTAATCGCTTATATTGATGAATTAGATAATTTAGTTGGAGACAATTCCACTATTGAATTTGATATTCAAAATAAATTAAAACAAAAAGAAGA
>JAEDOI010000085.1 GCA_016302065.1 Bacilli bacterium
ATACATTTAAAGCATTATATAGTATAATTTAATTATAGTTAAGGAAGAGGTAAAAGTAATTTAATTGAAAAATAATTTAAAAATTCAGATTACTATTTACTAATTCATTTAATTAATGTATAATAAATATATAAAATAAATAAAGTTTTTGGAGGTTAATGAGTATGAAAAATCTAGAAGTTGTAATTGAAAAAAGAAGAAATGGTGAAATTGGAGATAAGGAGTTAAATGAAAGATTAGCAATTTTTGCTAATGAAGTTAGAAACATACATTTTAATTTGTTAGCTGATAAATATGAAAGCGAAAACCTTTGTGCTATCAAATCAAAGTCATTGTATAATGAAATGAAAAGTAAAATTTCTATTGATGATGTAATTAGTGGTTTGGTTAATGAAGTTGTTAATTCAAAAAAAGAAAGTGGATGGATTGCAAATGATATTGCTGTAACAATTGGATTAAGAATTGGTAATGAAATGAAATACTTTTTTGAATGTAAAACAAATGCTGATATGAGTCATAATCAATATTGCTAATTTTGAAGAGGATTAAATTCCTCTTCAAAAATTCAAATTACTATTTACATATCATTTAATTTAATGTATAATATAAATATAATAAAGGTTAAGGAAATTGGAGGTAAATCAAATGTCAATTGAAAAAATTAAATCTTTTTATAACGATTTTACAGAGAGATTAGAAAATGAAGATAGAAACTTTAATTATGAAGGATTAGTGGAAGAAAAAGGAAACTTTATAGATGCTTTAAAAAGCATTAAAGAGGATCTTGGAATTGCAATATTTGAAGATGGCAATTTAGGATTAGACGATTTCTTCTATGAAGTTAAAAATTTCTTAGAAAAAAATGGATTTTATTTTTAAAATTCTATTTACAATTCAATTCAATTAATGTATAATATAAATATAATAAAGGTTAAGGAACTTACCTTAAAAAGTTCCTAATTTAAAATTTTGGAGGTAATTGTTATTATGAAAAAATCTGAATTAGTTTTAGGAAATGTAGTGAAAGCTTATAAAGGAGAAACTGAATATGAAATTACTTCAGTTTCAGAAGATGTAGTAATTCTTAATGGAGAAAAAGAAGTAAAAATTTCTACTTTATTAAAAAACTACAAATTAGTCAAAGAAGCTGAGGCTAAGGTTGAAGTTGAAGAAGGTCCAAAAAGTGAAGAGGTTGAAGCTTTAGTAGCTGAAATTGAAGAAAGAGAAAATGAAAAAGAAAATGAAAGAGAATTCTTAGATGAAGTCGATAGAATATTAGGTGAAAGAGTAGGTTGTGTTGAAGAAGCAGACACAGATCCAGTCGTAGAATCTGAACCAAAAGTTGAATCAACAGAAAACGTTGAAGATATTGAAGAAAATGTAGAAGTTGAACCAGTAAACAATGAAACAGAAACTGAAAACAAGCCAAAAGAAAAGAAAGAAAAAGAAGTTATTTATGGTATTAAAGTTTCTACAGGAATTAATCAAACTTTAATCTGGAAAGTTCTTAAAAAGGTTTGTGAAAACAAGGATGAGGAAGGAATAAGAATAGCTAATGAGTTAAAAGAAAAGTATCCAGAAGCATTCTCAGGTGCAGTTAGATGCTTAGTTTCTAAGAAGAGGATTAATTATATTGACTCAATTTGCTAGGATCTGGTGGGATCTAAGAGGGTCTGAGGGCCCTCTTCAAAAAATAATTTAAAAATTAAATTTACTATTCACTAATTTATAAAATCAATGTATAATTAAACTATAATAAAGGTTAAGGAATTAAAAAACCAAAAGATTTTTAAAAAACATTTCAAAAATTTAAATTACTATTTACGAATGATTGTAGAAAATATATAATTAAATTGTAAAAAGGTAAAGGAACTTACCTAAAAAGTTCTAATTAAATTTTTGGAGGTTGATCTTATGGAATATAAATACAATCCTAAAACTTGGGAAGCTGATGAATATGGAAAAGCTGGTTATCATACTTGCGAATGTTGTGGAGAACCATCTAGTTTGAATGGAAGACATTATTGGTATAATGGACATTTGCATTGCAAGGCTTGTTTGATCGAAAAACTTTTAGAAGATAAGGTTATTTATAATAACGATGATGATTTATAAAAAAAGCCTCATTTAATGGTGGGGCTTTTTAATTGTATTTTTTAAAAAAGATGATTGGAGTTTTTTAAATGAATAAAATTAGTAGACTAATTAAAAATAAAAAAATAGCAATGGAAGCAATTAATAAACAAAAAGCATTCGACTTGGTTGAAGACGAAAATGTAGAACAATTAGAAATCAAAGTAGTTGCTACAATAGGATCTTATAAAGATGTTGAATTTACAATAGTTAAAAATCCAGAAGTAGGATTGGATTATTATAGC
>JAEDOI010000031.1 GCA_016302065.1 Bacilli bacterium
AGATGAAGCAAGACACATTCAAGTTTTTCATCTAGAGTTAGTTCCATAAAAAAATTCCTCCATTTTCATTTTACCTCATTGGGCAAAATTATGGGGGAAATTTCATCTTAAATGGTACGGTATACGGGATTCGAACCCGTGAATGTTGCCTTGAGAGGGCAATGAGTTAAGCCGCTTCTCCAATACCGCATTGCTAAAATTATAGCAAACTAAGAATTAAAAATCATCATAAATAAATTAGTTTCGTCATCGCTAATTCCAGCATGATGTCCTTTAAATACAATATCATTTGATGAATCGTTTAACATATATTCTTTTTTGGCAAGAAGGAAATAATTTCCTAAAAAACTATCTATCATTTTATGAGGTGTACCATAACCTAAAATATGTTCATCTAATAATTCCTCTTTAGATTTTAATTCAAAATAATCTTTAAGATCACTTTCATAAAATTTCTTTAATAATGATTCATCTTTTACAAAAAGTGAAGCGAATCGAGGTTCAATTGTAATATATTGAGAAGAAAGAGAATTTAATAAATCTTTATGATCTAAAATAAAATAGTCTTTAACATCGACCATTCCATGATCGGCAACTAAAATAAATAATGTATCTTTATTATTGTTTACTAATTGAGATAGTTTGTAATTTAAATACACTATCATTTGTTTAACGTTTTCTCCGTTTGTACCTTCAGCATGCATTAAATGATCTGGTTCAGTACAATATGAGTAGAGAAAATCATTGGTTTTCAATAATTCATCAGTCTCTTTAAAATAGTTTTCAAGTTGTTCTTGTTCACTTTCTCCTTTTACAAGAAAAGATTGAATAGAAGAAGCTTTATATTTTTTGTTTCTTTCAATTAATTCCCAAATATAATCGACTTTTAATATGGTATTTTTTAAATCTGGATATTTTTTATCACTAAATTTACTACTTTGAAGAAAAACAAAAATATCGTCGTTATAATTTGAAAAATGTTCAGTCCAGCCAATATAACCAGTTTCAATAGGATATTTTCCTGTACATAACGATGTTGTTGCGGCAACAGTAGTTGGAGGATAGACACTTTTAAATGATGTATAAATATGAGAATAAATAAATGGGCAAAGATCTTTGTGTTTTTCAATAATTGCTTTACCAAATCCATCAAAAAGAATTAAACACACTTTCTTTTTGTTTGTATTATTTAAAACATCATCAAGAGGTTTAAATGTGTCGTGAAATGGATTTATTTTAAAATGTTTTAATATAGAATTACCGACATTTGTTAATGTTTCAGTTTTACTTAGAGTTAAATTTTTCATATTTATATTATATCAAAAATGGGGTTCTATTAAAATAAAAAGCCCCATTGAAGGGCTTTTTAGAACTATAGTAATCTGTTGTAGTATTCAACAATTAATGATTCATTAATATCACGTGTTAATTCACTTCTTTCTGGTAAACGAACAAATGTTCCAGAGAAATGTTCTTTATCAAGTGATAAATATGGAGCAACAACTGTTGTGATTTCTAAGCTACCTTTAATAATTGCTAAGCTTTGTGATTTTTCTTTTACAGAAATTACATCATTAGCGTGGCAAAGATAACTTGGAATATCAATCTTCTTTCCATTTACAAGAATATGACCATGATTGACAAGTTGTCTAGCTTGTTTACGAGTAGTAGCAAAACCTAATCTGTAAACTAAGTTATCAAGTCTTGATTCAAGAATTCTCATAAATTCTGTACCGGTAACACCTTTTGAAGCACTTGCAATTTCGAATAATCTACGGAATTGTCTTTCATTAACTCCATACATATCTCTCAATTTTTGTTTTTCAAGTAATTGTTTTCCGTATTCAGAAACTTTCTTCTTGTCTTGGCCATGTTGTCCAGGAGCATAAGGTCTCTTCTTTAATTCTTTTCCATTTTCAAGAATAGAAAAACCTAATCTTCTTGAACGTTTCCATGTAGCACCTAATTTTCTCATATTTTTTCTCCTTTCTTTAACATCTTAAACAAAGGTTTAAATTCCATTCTTCGGATGATTGTACTTCACCTTGTAGCTTAGGTTACTTTTAATATACTTATCATCAGACAAGATGTATTTAAATGCTGCGTTTAAGCGTTATTAATATATAATAATTTTCTTTAAAAAGCAAACAAATTTTGTGGAAAAAATATATATATTTAATTAAAATATATATATGTTTTGCGAAGTACTTGCCTATGTATTAAATGGTGCTGCCAATTTAAATGATTTGGCGATTATTTTTGGTGTTTCAACTGGTGCTATATTATTAATTGTTGTTGGTGTTCTTTTATATACTTTTATATTTAAAAAGAAAATATATAATAAGAAAAAGCATACGGAAAACAACAGTAAGGAGTAGTTTATGAAAAGCTTTTTAGTTTTCGTAAATTTGGACAATGTAACAATATTTTGGATTATTTTTGGAATTGTTATTGGTGTAGCTTTGTTAACTACTATTTTTATTTTGCTAAATAAATTTGTATTTAGAAGGCACAAAGCTAAAAATACTTTAAAAGAAGTTGAAAGAAAATACGAATATTTACATTCGATTTTAATTGGAAATGATTTTCAAATATTACAAAGAATTGATCAAATTAGTCGAACTAATATCATTTATATGGACATTCATACTACTTACTTTAAAAGATTTAAAGAAGTTAGAGATGTAGCTGCTAAAATGTATGGGGAAATTGTTAAACAATTGGGAAGTTATTATGAAAGTAATAATATAAAAGGTTTTTTTGATTTATATAAAGAAAAATCTGCACTTTTAAAATCTTATGAATCAACAATGAATTCATTGCATAATGATTTGGTTGAATTAATTAAACCTGAAGAAGAAGCAAGAGAAGCAATTTTGTCATTAAAGGATAAATTTAGAGAATTAAAGTCTTTATATAATAATAAAGAATATGATTTATTTATAATTTCTGATTCATTTAGAGAAGTTTTTGAAAAAATTGAAGTCTATTTTAAGAATTACGACACTTACATTGAATGTGCTTCATATGATGAAGCAAAAGAGTTATTACCTACTTTAGATAGTGTACTTACTTATTTGATAGATAATATTAATCTTTTACCTTCTTTAATTAAGCAATTAACTAATGATTTGCCACAAAATATTAATATTTTAAAAGATCGAAATAAAGAGATGGTTATGAATGGTTATCCTCTTCAAAATATTAATTTTGATGTTCAAATTGGAAAAATTCAAAATAAAGTCGAAGATGCTCTTAACCAATTAAAGAAAATAAATGTAAATAAAGTTAATAAAATTATTAGTGAAATTAATATTTTAATTGAAGAATTAAATAATGCATTTAATAATGAAATTAATTCTAAACTTAAGTTTGATGAAAAAATTGATGAAGTGTTAAAAAAATATAATTTCATTGATAAATCTTTTATTAATATTTCTAATTACATTGTTAAAATTAGAAAATATTTTCAAATTGATAGTGAAAATCTCATATTTTTTAATGAGTTAAGCACAAAGATGGATGAAGTTAGTAAAGACAAAAGAAGACTTGATATTTATTTACATTCAAAAGATCCTACTCCATATTCAATACTTACTGATAAAGTAATTGAATTAGAAAATGGCACTAATGAAGTTACTGAGAATTACAATAAATTTATGAGTTATGTTGAATCATTAAAGTCTGATTCTGAAGCTATATTTAAGAATATTAAGGATAAATATATTCTATTAAAAGAATATGAATCGAAATTAATTCACATAAATAATCAAGTTTTTATTGAAGAAGTTAATACTAGACTTAATGATTGTTATTTTTATATTGATGAAATATATTCAAAATCACAAATCATTCCAATTGATGTAAAAGAAATGAAAGAATTATGTTGCAAATTAGATGAAGGATGCAACTATATTTTTACCTCTATTGATGAAGTATTAAATGACAAAGAAAGAGCTAAAAATAATATTCTTTTAATGAATAGAGACAGATGTAAATTTTCAGAAATTAATGCTTTATTAAATCAAGTAGAAACTCTATATTTTGATGGAAACTACACAAAAGCCTACGAAATGAGTGTCCAAGTTTTAAATAGATTGAAAGAAAAGAGTGGACAAGTTAATCAATGATTTATTTTGATAATGCAAGTAGCACTAAGCCCTTAAAAGAAGTAATTGATTTGTTTTGCAGTGAAAATGAAAAAAACTATGCAAATCCTAACTCAATTAATTCTTTTGGAATGCATAATTTTACTACAATTAACCGAACAAAGAATGAAATCTTAAAATTATTTAAACTTTCATCAGATTATGAAGTAATAATTACAAGTGGAGCTACAGAATCGAATAATATAGCAATTTTAGGATATGCAAGAAAAAATATTAATAAAGGAAAGCATCTAATTACTTCAAAAATTGAACATGAGTCCGTTTTAAATTGTTTTAAAGAACTTGAGAAGGAAGGCTTTGAAGTTACTTATCTAGATGTTGACAATGAAGGTCATATTTGCTTAGAACAACTTGAAAAAAGCATTAGAAAAGATACGATTTTAGTTGCTTTAATGGCTTCAAATAATGAGGTTGGTTCAAATTTAGATATAGAAAAGAGTAGGGAAATCATATCAAAATTTCCAAAATGTGTTTTTTATTCAGATGTTGCACAAGCGATTGGGAAAATAAAAGTAAATTATAATTTATTAGATTTCTTCGGGTTTAGTTATCATAAAATACATGGCTTAAAAGGAATAGGTCTTTTAGTTAAAAAGAAAAAGATTAATCTTGATAGTATTGTATATGGTGGCAATCAAGAGAATGGTTTAAGAAGCGGAACCATCGATTATCCTAGTTTTGTTGCTTCAACTTTAGCGTTAAAACAATGCTTTCTTAATTTAAATTCTAACTATCAGCATGTAAAAGAATTAAATACATTTATAAGAAAAGAACTAGGAAATAATAGTGAAATCGAAATTAATACCTCAAAAATTGAAAATCCATATATTCTTTCAATTTCATTAAAAAGTAAATCTAGTAGTGTTGTTGTTGAAGCCTTATCTACTAAAAATATATTTGTTAATAGCGTCTCTGCATGTAATTCAAAAAATGATGAGCCAAGTCATGTATTACTTGCTATGAATAAAAGTAATAAGATTGCACGTAATGTAATTCGTATTAGTTTTTCGCACTTTAATACAATTGATGAATGCAAAGAATTTATAAGCGAATTAAATTCTATTTTATATACAATAAAGGGGTAATTTATGGATTATAATGTCGTAATCATTCGTTTTGGAGAAATGAATACTAAAGGTAAAAATAAGAAAGATTTTATTAATACATTAGCTCGTTCAATAAAAGAAGCTCTTCTCGATTATAAAGACTTAATTGAATATAGTGTTAGACACGATCATATTTATTTATTTTTAAAAGAAGATAATCTAGATATTGTTGATAAACTTAAAGAAGTAAGTGGATTGTACTCTTTTTCTTTAGCAAAAAGAATTGATCCTGATTTTGATAATATAATTAATGAATCATTGGAAAACATTAAAAAAGAGACAGGAAAAACCTTTAAAATTTATACACATCGAATTGATAAATCATATCCCTATATAAGTGATGAAATAAATAGGGCTGTTGCAAAAACTATTTTAAAAAATACTGAATTAACAGTGGATGTTCATCATCCCGATATTCTTTTAAGCATTGAAATTAGAAGCGATGGAGCCTATTTATTTACTAAAACCATTAAAGGATTAGGTGGATTCCCTAAAGGAACTTTAGGAAGAGGACTTATGATGTTAAGTGGAGGTATAGATTCTCCAGTAGCAAGTTATTTATTAATAAAAAGAGGAATAGAATTATCTTTTATTCATTATGCTTCACCTCCATATACTAATAGTGGAGTAATTGATAAATTGGAAGATATTTTGAATGAATTAAAAAAATTCCAAAGCAAACTTATAATGTATATTGTACCTTTTACAAAAATTCAAGAGAAGATATATGAAGTAAGTTATGAAGGTTATCAAGTTACTATTATGAGAAGAATGATGTATAGAATAGCTTCAAAATTAGCAAAAATTAAGCATTACGATATTATTGCTAATGGTGAAAGTTTAGGACAAGTTGCAAGTCAAACTCTTGAGTCATTAAAAGTTATTAATGAAGTAACTAATATGCCAATTATTAGACCTTTAGCTATATTTGACAAAACAACTATTATTGATATTTCTAAGCAAATAAATACTTATGATATTTCTATTCGTCCATTTGAAGATTGCTGTACAATTTTTCCAATTAAAAAACCTAAAACTGCTCCACATTTAGACATATGTGAAGAAATAGAAAAAAAGGCCGATTTTGATGCTTTAATTGAGGAATGTATTAAAAATATAGAAGTTAAAATTATTAAATAAAGATAAAATAAAAAGCCAAATCATTATTGATTTGGCTAATTTAATTTATATTTTTATTATTTTGCTTCTTTAGCAATTCTTACTAATTCAGCAAAACCTTTTTCATCATGGATAGCGATTTCACTTAACATTTTTCTATTAAGATCAATTTTAGCAACTTTTAAGCCATGCATGAATTTTGAATAGGAGATATCATTAATTCTGCAAGCAGCATTGATTCTTCTAATCCATAATTTTCTATAATCTCTTTTAATAGTTCTACGATGAATATAAGCATATTTATATGAATGTAAAACTTGTTCTTTAGCAGTTTTGAATAAAAGATGTTTACTACCAAAGTAACCTTTAGCAGCTTTTAAAATTCTTTTTCTTCTAGCTCTTGTAACTGTTCCGCCTTTAACTCTCATAATTAACCTCCCTTAATTATCCTTGAATAAGATACTTTACTCTCTTTAAGTCGCTCTTTGATACGCTTGTTGACTTTCTTAAGTGTCTCTTTTGTTTGTGGGTTTTATGTGGTGCTAAGTGTGAAACATAAGCGTGATGTCTAGTAACTTTACCACTTCCTGTGACTTTAATTCTTTTTGCTAAAGCCCTTTTAGTTTTCATTTTTGGCATAATTTTTCCTCTCTTTCTACTTTTTATTCTTTTTAGCTAATACACAAGTTAACCATTTTCCATCAAGAACTGGTTGCTTTTCGATAATAGCTTCATCTTTAACGTAGTTAATAAACTTGTTGAGTGTTTCCTCACCGACTTCAGGGTGAGCAAGTTGTCTACCTTTGAAGCGGACTCCAACTTTTACCTTGTTACCATCTGCTAAGAATTTAATAGCTGCTGTAACTTTAGTTTGAATATCATGTTCTCCAATTTGAGGGGTTAATTGAATCTCTTTAATTTCAATAATTTTTTGATTCTTTTTAGCCTCTTTAGCTCTCTTTTTAGCTTCAAAACGGTATTTTCCATAGTTTAGTAATTTACAAACTGGTGGATTGGCATTAGGAGCTACACATAAGAGATCGAGATCAAGTTCTTCAGCTTTTTTTAAAGCTTGGAATCTTGAGACTTTTCCAAATTGTTCTCCATTTGGTCCTATTAACAAGACCTCATTGAAACGTATTTTTTCATTAACTAAATCGCCGCTGTTCTTATCATTACGGTTTTTCATCTCTTTTGAAGATGAATTATTTTGATTTGGTAATATAATCAGATCCTCCTAAGAAAAATAGACGCAACAAGTTTGCGTCCTCTATTACTAAAACAAATTTTAGTAGCCATTGACCAATTGATTTAAACCAATCTGGTGAGAAGCAGACGCTTTTCTTTCTACGTGCGTAAATAATTTATAATAATTTAGCTCGTTTGTCAACATTATATTTATATAATGTTACATAATAAATTAGATAAATTGTATTACAAATAATATACAAATTATTGTAAAATATAAATATGAAATTACATAAAATTAATATTGATGATGAGCGTTCATTAGATTTTATCTATAAGATTAATAAAGAGACCGCTTTATTAACGGCTAAAAATGATTTAAAAGTCAATACTATGACAATTGCTTGGGGGAGTATTGGATTTTTATGGTACAAACCAATTATTGAAGTTTATGTTAGAGAATCAAGATATACGCTTGAATTTATGGAAAGCAGTGAGTATTTTAGTGTTTGCTTTTTTCCTAGTAAATACAAGGATAAATTAATATACTTAGGAACACACTCAGGAAGAGATGAAGATAAAATATCAAAAATGGGATTAACAATTAATAATTCATCTTTTGCTCCTTACTTTGATGAAGCAAATTTAGTAATTATTCTTAAAAAAATATATAAAGATAAAATTGTAGCTTCAAATTTTTTAGATGAAGATGTTAGAAAGAAAGCTTATAAAACAAATGACTATCATTATCGATTCGTTGGGGAAATAGTGGAGATTTTAAAAAAATGATTGTAACTTTTGATTTTGATGGAACCTTAGCCCCTTCATTTAATTTAGTAAATAGATGTATTATACAAGTTGCTAAAGATAATGGAATATTTTTAAAAGAATCTGATTTAATACCATATTATGGGCCAACAGAAGAAGGAATGATAAATAACATTTTAAAGAGTGATAATAGGGCAAATTTTAAAAAATATTTACAATATTATAGTGAATATCATAATATTGAATTGAATAGGTTAAATCCTTATGTAAATGAATTATTAGACCATTTAAAGGATAAAGGTGTAAATATCATTTTATTAACTGGAAGAAGTAAAGAATCAACAGATATATCTTTAGCTTATTTTGGTTTAAACAAATATTTTACGAAGATTTATACTGGAAGTAAAAATGGTTCAAATAAAGCATTTAATTTTACTAAAGTAATGAATGACTTTTCATGTAGTTCAAAAGATATTATTTATATAGGTGATTCAAAAAAAGATGTACTAGAATGTCAGAAAAGTAATATAAAAATATTAAGCATAAATTTTGATAATGAAAGATTAGCCAAAATTAAAGAAATAAATAATTTTTCTTATTCATCATTTATCGAATTAGAAAAAGAACTTAATAAATATTTATAAAAAAACAACCTCGCACTTGCGAGGTTGTTCTATTTAACAATAGTTAATTATTTAGCTTTCTTTTCGATTCCAGCTTTTGCCATAGCATCATCAATTAATTGTTTTGCTCTCTTAACACTTAATGTTGATTTAACTCTGATATATCCTGGAACATCGCTATATTTTTCTTTTGAACTATCATCCTTGATTGTCATTGTTGTGTTTTCATATGCTTTTGGATCAACAGCGACATGCATTTTGATAGCTTTTCCTCTAATTGAGAATACTACATATCTAACCTTATGTAATCTATAAGTATCATGACTGACACTCATTCTTCCATGAAGTCCATATTCATCACAATAAGCAGCTAATTCTTCATATTTTGATTTTAAATCTGGATCAGCTTCTTCTAATCTTTTCATGAATGGAACTGCTTTCTTTCTAGCAGCTTTTACTTCAGGAGTTTCAGTTGTTTCTTCAACTGTTTCTTCAGCTACTGGTTCTTCAGTTACTGTTTCTTCAATTTTTTCTTCAACTTTTTCTTCAACAACTGGTTCTTCAGCTTCTTTTGGTTCTTCTTTTACTTCCTCAGCAGCAACTGGAGTTTCTTCTTTTGTTTCTTCAGCTGGTTTTTCACCATAGTAGTTATTAACGATGTTGTTAACAACTGAAGCTTCGTGTTTGCAGCAGCATTCTTCTTCTGGTTCTTTCTTCCAGACGAATAAAATAAAGTACATTATAGCAGCAATACAAGCACCAACTAATGGGCAAACAATGAAAATCCAAAGTTGATTTAAAGCAGTATAATTTTTAGCAAAAATAGCTTGTGCAATAGCAGGAGCAATAGATCTTGCTGGGTTGACACTTGTTCCAGTTAATGGAATACCAAAAATATGTACAACTGTTAATGCACCACCAAGTACTACGCCACCAATTTTTCTAAATTTCTTATTAGATGTAACTGCAAGAACTGTAAATACAAATAAGCCTGTTAATAAAATTTCTGCAATACAAGCAATTAAAATTGGTTGACCTCTACTAGCAACGATAGGTTGAATAGTATTAGCGCCAAAACCACCTCTTGTAGAAATAACAGCTCTTAATCCTAATACAGCGACAAGTGCACCTAAGATTTGGGCAACGACATAAACGAAAAATTCTTTCCATCCAAATTCTCTTTTTTCTTTAGGGAGGAATAAATTTTTGAGCAAGACACCTAAAGAAACTGCTGGATTAACGTGACATCCGGAAACGGAACCGACAGCATAGACCATGATACAAAGAGCAAGACCAAATGCTAAAGCAGTACCAACTAAGTGACCAGCTGGATCGGCATAGCCGCCTTGTTCAATGCTTACAGAAGTCATTGCAGCAGCACCACAACCAAATAATACAAGAACGAATGTTCCGATAAATTCGGCTAATCCTTTTTTGAATAATTTCATATTCAAACCCTCCTATATTTAATATTTTAATAAAAATATTACGTTTTTCAATATAATTTTTAAAAATAATTGAGAAATCACTATGTTTTTAATTATATTTAAGTAGGTTTACTAATAAAAATGACAGAAATATTTATATAAATTACATATGGGTAATTACAATATTTGAATGAATTGTCTAATATTGTCTATTTTGTCATTTTTTTGAACAAATAAGATAATTTTTATATGAATATTAATTAAATTGTTGACTTAATTTTTTTAAGAAAATAAAAATTATTTATGAAAGTTTTAAATATAAAATATTGATTATTTTTAATTGCATGCTTATTAAAAATTGTATATTGATCAGTTTAAATTTAATTACTAGGTTTAATTAATTATTAAAATTTCAATATACTATTTAAAAAAATATTGAATTTCTTTATTCTTTCAATGTTTTTTAAATAAGCGTTTTAACAATTTACCTAAAATAAAAATAACATTATTTAATATTAGAGAAATTTATAAGATTAGAATAATAGTTATAATAAAAAATTTTTAAATAAAATGTTTCATAAATTATTGATTTTTTTAATTGTGCAATTTCATAATAAAATCTATTTGATATTTTTATTAATTATTTTAATTTATTTTAAAATAAAAAAAGTTAATACTTAGTATTAACTATTAATCTGGATGAGTGGTGACCCTGAGGCGACTCGAACGCCTG
>JAEDOI010000032.1 GCA_016302065.1 Bacilli bacterium
AGGTATATTCCTATACCTTCATTATTTTTTATTGTTTGGAACTAATTTCTTTACTACATCAATGTAATATTCATCGACTCGTGGAAATATGGAAACATCTATTACATAATTTGGAATTAATTCTTCCATCCACATAAATATATAAACTACATCTATCGGATTATTAAAGTCATATTCTTTTATGAATTAATATTAACTTTAAGTATAGAAGATATTTCTTCTAGTCTTTTTAATTTTAACTTATAAAAATAGAGTTAGTCATAAAACTAACTCTCCGATATAAAATTCCTGGGCTATAATATATTTGAAAATTTTAAGAGTAAGTTTCTTTTTTCACTAGCATATAACCCAAGACTTTTTATTCACTTCTAAGAACTACAGCAGGATCTTTCTCTTCACCCATTTCATAGTCTTTTTTTATATTCTTTAATTCAAGCATTACTTTACTCCTCCCCTAATAATTTCTATTTTTTCCTTTTTAAAAGTAAATAATCTAACTTTTTTATTGCATTTAGGACATTTTGCTTTTTTAAATCCAGCCTTTGTTTGTAATGGAAGTTTTAAAATTGTACCACATTTTGAACATTTTTTATAAATATGATCTTTATCATTAAAATTCAAATTTACTACTTTAAATGGTTTTAGAAAATTCACTTTTATTTTAAAAAACAATTGATTTTCTTTTGATCTTTTATAGATTTTTTTGGAAAAAAATCTAAATAACATATAAATAATAACAAGTAAAGAAATAAAATTTAATATATTACTTCTTATAAATAAATTTATGATTATTAATACAATATATAATTCAAATAAAAATTTATATAATTCATCTGGACCATATCTACCATACATGAATTTTCTAATTTTTTCTTCAAATTTCATTCTGAACTCTCCATTTGTATTTAGATATATTTTCTATAGTTTCAATAATACCTTTATTTTTAACTTTTTTTTCTTGATATAATTTATTCATAGATAAATCTACCTTCCATACTTGTTCAGCATTTGCTCTTAATTCATCTTTTACTTCTTTACTTGTAGACACATGTTTATAGTTTAATTTATGTTCATTTGATGCCCATGAATCCATGCAAACAGTTCTAATTTGAATTTCTGATCTTATGTTTTTTAAAGTTCCATCTATTGATACGGGTATTTCTATAATTAAATGTATTCCCCTATATCCACTATTTTTTGGATTTTTAATATAATCTTTAACTTCAATAATCTTAATATTTTTATTATTCTTAAGTTTGTCAGAGACTAAATAAACATTATCGAGAAAATCACATACTATTCTAGCACCTACTATATCATTAAGTGAATTTAGACTTTCTATTGTTAGAGGTAAATTTTTTCTTTGAAGTTTTAGAATGATACTTTCAGTACTTTTTATTCTAGTAGAAACATGATTTATTGGATTATCAATATCTAAAAAACTAATTTCAGTGTTTAAAATTTCCAAATATGTTTTTAACTGTTTCATAGCTGCTTCATAATATAATAGATTTTTTTTAAAATTTTTTAGTTTCGCTTGCATTAATCATCTCTTCTGCCAAATAATAGTATTAACCTTAAAATTTCAATAACTGTACTTGCAACACTTGCTACATATGTGGATGCTGCAGCACTTAACATTACTTTACCACCAGATAGTTCTCTTTTTGTTAAATACTCGGATTTTTCAAGTTCTTTCAAACCTCTTCTACTTGCATTTATTTCAACTGGCAAAGTTACTAATTGGAATAAAAGTATAACAATTTCTGCTATAATTCCTATCCAAATTAAATCTAAAGATCCAAATAAACATCCAAGTAATATTGCAAAATAACCTGCATAAGATGAAAAATTAACAACTGGAACTAATAGAGATCTTATCTTAAAAAATAAATAATTTTCTTTATCTTGTACAGCATGACCACATTCATGACACGCAACTGAAACACTTGCAATAGAAGATTGTCTATAATTATTTTTCGATAATCTAATTACTTTATTTCTTGGATCATAATGGTCTGATAAATATCCACCTGTTTCAACAACATCAATATCATATAAACCTTGTTGATCTAATATATATCTAGCTACCTCTCTTCCAGTTAATCCTTTTTCATTTTTAATTTTTGAATACTTGCTATATGAACTTGACACGAACGCTTGTGCTAATAATGTGATAATTAGTGCAATAAATGTTAGTCCATACGATATAAAAACATAATCCATACTACTTAAGCTAATACCTCAATAAATTTCTTTATTTCTCTTTCATTCAATACTTTTCCTTGACTTATTATTTTATCATTTATAACAAGTGCTGGGGTATTTGTAATATTATATCTATTATCTTTTTCTACTAATTTAATATCAATATTATTATCAGTAGCCTTTTTTATATTCTTTATTAATTTTATTCTATTGCTAGAGTTTGTTCCTATAACTTTTATTTCCATATTTTTTCTTCTCCTTCGCATTTATTATTTTTAAATCATAAGCTTTATTCTTATCTTCATCATATTTAAAAATTACAATATCATTTTAATTTAATTTTTTATAACCTTTTTTATTAATTTCAGAATAATGAATAAAAATATCTTTATCGATTTCTTCTGACTTAATAAATCCATAACCTAATTTATCATTAAACCATTTTACATAACCTTTCATTTTAAATTATTTCTTTTTTTCCCTTCTTTTTTATTTGCTATTAGAAACATAATAACAGTTAATAGGTACCTATTGTTGATGAAAAGAGATCTGTCATTGTGCCCTTAAATGCCATTCTGCCAATTAATTCTCCAGTTCTTTGAGTATCTAAATTTAATATTCCATCAACTGAATATTCATACATTTCCCAGATACTTCCAACTAATAAAGCAAAAAGTATGGAAAAATAATTTTAATTTTTTTATTCAACTTTATATCACAATATCTTTTATCTAGATTTGAAAAAATATCATAACCTACAATAAACATAACAATTCCAGATATAAAATGAACAATCAAATCCCAATTATCGTATAAATCGTAGAAATTTAAAGTAGTACCTAAACATTAAGCTAAAAATATTAATAATGACAATAAAATTCTTGAATATATATTTAAATTTATTTTAAATACTTTTTTTAAAAACCAATTATAGAATGTTAGTATAAAAGTTAATACCAACATACCAATATCTTCGAATTCTAAATTAATTATTTTACTAAAATTAATATAACTATGATTATTTTTAAAATGTTATCTAATAAATTACATACTTTTTTATTCATATTCTTTATAAAAATAATTTCAAATCTCTTTCTAATTTATTTCAATATATTTCTTTTTATTATCTTTTTCTTCTTTTTTAGGAAGATTTAAATATAAAATTCCATTTTCAAATGATGCATATATATCTTCTTCATCAACATTTTCACCTATATTAAAGCTTCTTTTTATTTTTCCTGTAAATCTTTCTTTTCTAATATATTTTTTATCCTCCTCATCAGACGAATTAGAAATACTTACTGAAATACTAAGAATACCTTTATCTATTTCTATTTGAATATCTTCTTTCTTTACTCCTGGTAAATCTATTTGTAATTCATATCCATCCTTTTTTTCTATAATATCTGTATTCATTATTGGAGACTTTTTACAGTCATCCAACAATGAATCTTCTAAAAAATTAAATCTACTTGGTATATACATAATTAATCATCTTTCCTTTATTCTGCTACTTTATCAGTAACAATACTTTCTGTAGTTAAAATCATTTTTGAAACTGATACAGCGTTTTCTAAAGCTGTTCTAGTAACTTTAGCAGGGTCTACAATTCCTACTTCTTTCATATCAATTAATTCTCCAGTTGCAGCATTATATCCAATTCCCACTTTAGATGATGCTACTTTATCAAATATAATAGCAGGCTCATCTCCAGCATTTATTGCAATTTGTTTAAGTGGAGTTTCTAATGCTTTAAGAATAATGTTCCCACCAATCTTTTCAGCATCATCTAGTTTTGAAACCACTTCCCTCACATTTGGAATTATATCTACATATGCAGTTCCTCCACCAGCAACTATTCCTTCTTCTACTGCGGCTTTTGTTGCTGCTAATGCATCTTCAATTCTTAATTTTTTCTCTTTCATTTCTACTTCAGTTGTTGCTCCTACTTTAATGACAGCAACTCCACCTGCAAGTTTAGCAAGTCTTTCTTGTAATTGTAATTTTACATTACTACCAATAGCATCAGATGCAATTTGTCTTTTTATTTCATCAATTCGTGTTTT
This sequence comes from Bacilli bacterium, assembly GCA_016302065.1. Classification (GTDB taxonomy): domain Bacteria; phylum Bacillota_I; class Bacilli_A; order RFN20; family CAG-826; genus Onthovivens. The sequence continues at coordinate 4,275 of JAEDOI010000032.1, forward strand.
TATATCTTTTTTATTTCCTAAACCATCAACTATTATTGTAGAGTCTTTATTTGTTTTAATTTGTTTAGCTCTACCTAACATATCTATAGTTATATCTTTTAATTCTTCCTTTAAATCATTTTTAACAACTTTACCACCAGTAAGTATTGCAATATCTTCTAGTAAAGATGCCCTATACTCACCTGTTTCTGGTGCTTTTACAGCAGTTATATCTAATATTCCACTTACATTATTAAGAACTATTGTAGATAATGCCTCACCTTCTATATCATCGCAAATTATAAATAATTTTTTGTTTTCTTGCATTGTTTGTTCTACTATAGGTAATATTTCTTTAAAATTAGAAATTTTCTTATCTGTAATTAAAATATATGGATCTTCAACTATAGTTTCTTGTTTTTCTTTATCTTTAATCATGTATGGAGAAACAACACCTTTATTAAATTGCATTCCTTCTACAACTTCTATTTCTGTATTTGAAGTTCTAGATTCCTCTAGTGTTATAACTCCATCAGTAGATACTTTTTCCATTGCATCAGCAATTAATTCTCCAACTTCATCATTGTTAGCTGATATTGATGCAACTCTTGCAATATCTTCTTTTCCTTCAACTTTAGAACTAATTTTTTCTATTTCTTTTATAGATACATCTAAAGTCTTATCCATACCTCTTTTTATTGCCATTGGATCAGCACCTGCTGCAATATTTTTAACTCCTTCTTTTACCATAGATTGAGCTAATACTGTTGCAGTTGTTGTTCCATCACCTGCTACATCATTTGTTTTTATGGAAACTTGTTTAACTAAACTTGCCCCCATATTTTCAAACTTATCATCTAATGTAATTTCTTTTGCAATTGTAACTCCATCATTTGTTATTAATGGTGTTCCACCTTTATCTAATACAACATTTCTTCCTTTAGGTCCTAATGTAACCTTAACTGTATCTGCTAATTTATTGATACCATTTAATAATGAACTTCTTGCTTCTTCTCCAAATTTAATTTCTTTAGCCATACTTATTCACTCTCCTATTCAATTACTGCTAAAATTTGGCTTTGATCTACTATTGTCAAATCTTCACCTTCATATGTTACTTCATTATCTCCAGCATAACTACTTAAAAATACTTTATCTCCAACTTTTACATTAAATGGAACTGTCTTTCCATTATCTAAAATTTTTCCTGTTCCAAGTGCTACTACTGTCGCAATTCTTGATTTATCTTTAGAATGTTCTCCTAAAATAATTCCTGTTGCAGTTTTTGTTTCTTCTTTTTCTCTTTTTACTACAACTCTTTCGCCTAATGGTTTAATCATTATAATTCCTTCTTTCTTTTTATTTGTTCAACTTTGAACAATGTTTTATTTTTTTAAGAACATTAATGTTCTTATTTTGTTCAATTTTGAACAATGTTTTATTTTTTTTAAGAACATAAACGTTCTTATTTTGTTCAATTTTGAACTATTCCTCAAAATTTAAAGCCTTTTTAAAGGCCTATTTTTTAAGTACAATTTATTTATACCACAATAAATTAGCAATGTCAATAGTTGAGTGCTAATTTATTATTTTTTTTAATTTTCATTTTGCTTTAATAAATCGGAACAATTTTTTTGCATTTGTTCTAGTACTTTTTTAAATGTTGCTTTATCTTCTTCAGATATATCTTTTGTTATAACTTTAGTAATTTCTTTTTCTCTTTGTCTTAAATCGTTTAAAATATTATCAGCTTTTTTATTAATAAATAATCTAATAATTTTCTTATCATACTCATCAGGAATTCTAATTATAATATTTTCTTTTGCTAAAGAATCAATGGATTTAGATATATGAGATTTAGTTGTCATTAAGTCATCAATTATTTCTCTAGCACTATTTTTCTTTTCATTTTTGTCGAGATAAAGAAGGAACATAATTTCATTCATAGTTAAACCATATTTTTTTCTTAAATAATTATATGAGTTATCATAAATTTTCTTAATTAATAGTGCTTGTACTGGTATTTCCATAATCATTTCTCCCAATACCATTATACCCTAAAATCAAAATTTTGAAAATTTTTTTCAAGAAATACATTACAATATTTTTTTCAAGTCAAATTTTATAAAATAATAGACCAACGCTTAAGTTGATCTATTCATCGACTCGTGTAACTTTGGAAACATCTATTACATAATTTGGAATTAATTCTTCCATCTACATAAATATATAAACTACATCTATCAAATTATTAAAGCTATATTCTTTTAATGAATTAATATTAACTTTAAACATAGAAGATATTTCTTCTAGTCTTTTTAATTTTGGATTTCTATCTCCTTTCTCATATTTGGTCATAATCCTTCTTTTACATTCTCCAGTTAGTCCTAATATGTCCGACACTTCATCTTGACTCATAGTTCTAAATTGTCTTGCAAATGCTATTCTCGATCCTTGAGATAAATCTCTTAAAACAGGTTTTGTGTACAATATTTGCATATTTTTATACCTCCATTTTCTAATGTACCAAAGCTTTTTTTTATAAAAAAAAGACTAAGATATAGACTTAATAGTCATCTTAGTCTTTATTTATTCTATAATTTTATCTCAATAAATCGTCTTACTTACTAGGAATAACCTAATATAAAGGATTTAAATCAATTATTTACGACTCCCAGCTTTGATTGCAGCTTGTGCAGCAGCTAATCTAGCGATTGGAACTCTGAATGGTGAGCAAGATACATAAGTTAATCCTACGTTGTGGCAGAATTCTACTGAACTTGGATCTCCACCATGTTCTCCACAGATTCCTAATTTGATATTTGGTCTAGTTGCTTTACCTGATTCAACAGCCATTTTAACTAATTTACCAACACCAACTTGATCGATTTTTGCAAATGGATCATTTTCATAAATCTTAGTATCATAGTAAGATCCTAAGAATTTACCAGCATCGTCTCTTGAGAAACCGAATGTCATTTGTGTTAAGTCATTTGTACCAAATGAGAAGAATTCAGCTTCTTTAGCAATTTCATCAGCTGTCAATGCAGCTCTAGGAATTTCAATCATTGTACCAATATGATATTCAATATCAGATTTCTTTTCAGCTTTTACTTTTTCAGCTGTTTCAACTACGATGTCTTTAACGAATTTTAATTCTTTAACTTCTCCTACTAATGGGATCATTATTTCAGGAATAATATCATATCCGTCTTCTTCATGTACTTCAATAGCAGCTTCCATTAAAGCTCTTGTTTGCATTTTTGCAATTTCTGGATAAGTAACTGCTAAACGGCATCCTCTATGTCCCATCATTGGGTTAAATTCATGTAATTCATCACAAACATTTTTAACATGTTCAACTGTTGTATTCATAGCGTCAGCTAATGCAGCCATTTCTTCTTCAGTTTTTGGAACGAATTCATGTAGAGGTGGATCAATATAACGTACTGTCATAGGTAATCCTTTTAATTCTTTATACATAGCTTTGAAATCACCTTTTTGATAAGGGATTAATAATTCTAAGTATTTTTCTCTATCTTCTACTGTTTCTGATAGAATCATTCTTCTTAAGTTGAAGATTCTTTCTTCATCGAAGAACATGTGTTCTGTTCTACATAAACCAATACCTTCAGCACCTAATTCAATAGCTTTAGCTGTATCTTTAGGAGTATCAGCATTTGTTCTAACGCCTAATGTTCTGAATTTATCAGCCCATTCCATAACACGTCCGAATTCACCAGCGATTACTGCATCAACAGTTTTAATCTCACCATCATAAATGTTACCGGTTGTACCATCAATAGAGATTACATCTCCTTCATGGAATGTTTTACCAGCTAATGTGAATTGTTTATTAGCTTCATCCATTATGATGTCTCCACAACCAGAAACACAACATTCACCCATACCACGAGCAACTACTGCAGCATGTGAAGTCATACCACCACGTACTGTTAAGATACCTTGAGCAGCTTTCATACCAGTAATATCTTCTGGTGATGTTTCAAGTCTTACTAAGATAACTTTTTCTTTTTTATCAGCCCATGCTACTGCATCGTCAGCTGTAAATACAACTTTACCACAAGCAGCTCCTGGAGATGCTCCTAATCCTTTACCAATTGGTGTAGCAGCTTTTAAAGCTTTTGCATCAAATTGTGGATGTAGTAATGTATCTAAGTTTCTTGGGTCGATCATTGCTACAGCTTCTTCTTCAGTTCTCATGCCTTCATCAACTAAGTCACAAGCAATTTTTAATGCAGCTTGAGCAGTTCTCTTACCGTTTCTAGTTTGTAACATGTATAATTTACCATGTTCTACAGTAAATTCCATATCTTGCATGTCTCTATAATGTTCTTCTAGAGTTTTACATACTTCTTTGAATTGTTCAAATGCTTCTGGGAATTTTTCTTCCATTTCAGCAATTTTCATTGGTGTACGAACACCTGCAACAACGTCTTCACCTTGAGCGTTTGTTAAGAATTCACCAAATAATCCTTTTTCACCAGTAGCTGGGTCACGAGTAAATGCAACACCTGTACCACAGTCATCACCCATGTTACCAAATGCCATTGATTGAACGTTAACAGCTGTTCCCCAAGAATAAGGAATATCGTTATCTCTTCTGTATACATTTGCTCTTGGATTATCCCATGAACGGAATACAGCTTTAATTGCTCCCATTAATTGTTCTTTTGGATCAGTTGGGAAATCAGATCCGATTTTTTCTTTATATTCAGCTTTGAATTGATTTGCTAATTCTTTTAAGTCTTCAGCAGTTAATTCAACGTCTTGTTTTACGCCTTTTTTATCTTTCATTTCATCGATTAGTTCTTCGAAGTATTTTTTACCTACTTCCATAACTACATCAGAATACATTTGGATAAATCTTCTATAGCAATCCCAAGCCCATCTAGGGTTATTAGATTTTTCAGCTAATACTTCTACTACATCTTCATTTAAACCAAGGTTTAAGATTGTGTCCATCATACCTGGCATTGAAGCTCTAGCTCCTGATCTAACTGAAACTAATAAAGGATTTTCTTTATCTCCAAATTTTTTTCCAGTAATTTCTTCCATTTTTACAATGTACTCATTAATTTGTGATTGGATTTCTTCGTTAATTTCTCTTCCATCTTCATAATATTTAGTACATGCTTCAGTAGTGATTGTGAAACCTTGAGGTACTGGTAGACCAATATTTGTCATTTCTGCTAAGTTAGCACCTTTACCACCAAGAAGGTTTCTCATATCTGCATTACCTTCTGTAAATAAATAAACATATTTGTGCACAATGATTCCTCCTTCGCATATTATGTCACGTATTTATTATAACAATTATCACTTATATACTTTATAACAATCATCTTTCTTTTACATAAATTTTACGTTATTTCTCTATTCTTCATTTACATGCACATTTATTTATATTATGATGGAGGAGCCGCACTTTAATCTTTAATTAAAAAAAGACTTAATTTAAGTCTTTTTATTGTGTAATAATTACTTCTTCTGTTATATCTGTTTTTTCTTCTGATATAGTTCCTTTATTAAATTTTATTTTTGTAAATTCAACTATTCCTTCATTATCAGAAGTACTTTCTTTATATTTTGCATAGTAAAGATATCCTGATTGTACATATAATATTCCCATTGTATCTTTATCTTTTTTATTATTTTCATCAACTATTCATCTTTTTCTGTTTGTCTTGGGAATGTATTTAAATAAACTGTTCTTAGTCTTTCATTTGTTATATGTGTATATATTTGTGTAGTTGATAATGATTCATGACCTAATAGTTCTTGAACGCTTTTTAAATCTGCTCCATTATTTAATAAATCTGTTGCAAATGTATGTCTTAAAACATGGGGAGATATATGATGTTTAATTGATGCTAATTCTACTTCTTTATTTACTATCTCTTGTATACCTCTTACTGATAAATGATTACCTTGATTATTTATTAATAAGTAATCAGTATTTTTGTCTTTAAGTAAGTTTAATCTAGATGTTTTTAAATATTCATCTAAATATTTTTCTGCATATTCTCCATAATAAGTTATTCTTTCTTTATTACCTTTACCTATTACTCTTATTTCTTTATTAGCAAAATTTATATCTTTTATTTTTAATTCTTCTAATTCTGATACTCGTAATCCAGTTGCATATAATAGTTCAAATATTAATCTATTTCTTAATCCTAAATCAGTGCTTGTGTCTATCGATTCAAATATTTTGTTTAGTTCATCTGATTGTAAGAAATTCGGTAATTTCTTATCTTTTTTTGGATTTCTTATTGTTTTAAATATATTTGTATCTATTACATCTTGCATTATTAAGTAACTATAAAAATGTCTTAAAGCACTTAATATTCTTGATATAGTACTTTTTGAATAATCTAATTCATCTAAGTATTTTAAATATAATCTTATTTGGTCTTTATTAATTATTTTATAATTTATTTTATTATTTTCTATAAATAAATTATAGTTTTCTAAGTCTTTAGCATAACTAGATACTGTTGTTTCAGGATATCTTTTTTCGTTACTTAGGTATTTTATAAATGTATCTATGTAATGTTTCATACTATCACCTACATATATTATAGCATAAGAAAAAGATTGATATTATCAATCTTTTATTAATCTCTTATTGCTGCTTCT
>JAEDOI010000086.1 GCA_016302065.1 Bacilli bacterium
TATATTATAGCCTATTTTAGATATAATTAATCACAAAGTTAGCTAACATAGCCTAATTATAAAATAAATCTGTTCTTTTTATTTCTTCTAACATTTTAAACTCCCCTTTTTTATCTCACGCTGACAAATTATTATAATTAAAAGGTTGTTTTTAAATCAAGAAATACTAAGAATTAATTAAATTAATAAGGAACATAATGATTTATGTTCCTTATACTCAAATTTAAATTTTTACACCTAAAATCTTTAATTGTTCATTAATTTCTGCTTCAAGTTCTGCAATTTCTTTGTTGTCTTGTTCTAATTGTTTATTTATTTCTTCTAGGTCAATTGCTTCTTCTTCCTCAAAAGTATCAACATATCTTGGAATATTTAAGTTATAATCATTTTCTTTTATTTCTTCAATTGATGCCAAATGAGCATATTTATCAACATCTTCATAATTTTTAAATGTGTTTACAATTTTATCTACATTTTCATCACTTAAATTATTTTGATTTTTTCCTTTTTCAAATTCCTTACTTGCATCAATAAATAATATATCTTTGTTTTTACGATTTTTCTTTAATACTAAAATTACTGTTGGAATACTTGTTCCATAAAATAAATTAGCTGGTAACCCAATTACTGCATCAAGATAATTTTTTTCAATAAGAACTTTACGAATTTTACCTTCTGCTGCTCCACGGAATAATACGCCATGAGGTAAAACAATAGCCATTATTCCATTCTTGTTTAAGTGATATATGCTATGCAAAATAAAAGCATAATCTGCTTTTGAAGCTGGAGCTAATTTTCCATACTCCCTAAAGCGAGGGTCTTTTAACTTGGATTCATTATTATCCCATTTCTGAGAATATGGAGGATTAGCTACTACTGCATCAAAGGTACGTGGATGGTCAATACCCTTTTCATCTAGTCCATCTGGCCAATCACTTTCAAGAGTATCAGCATTACTTAACATAATATTATTGTAAGATACATTATGCATCATTAAATTCATTCTAGCTAAGTTATAAGTTGTTGTATTCAATTCCTGTCCAAAATATTTAATAGGAGTTCCTTTTGGTAACTCTTGACCAACAGTAAGAAGTAATGAACCTGATCCCATTGTTGGATCATATACATAGAAGAATTCATCTTTATTTTGAACTATACTTGTAACTATTTTAGCTAAAATTTTACTAACTTGATGAGGTGTATAAAACTCTCCACCTTTTTTACCTGCATTTGCTGCAAATTGTCCAATTAAATACTCATAAATTTCTCCTAAAATATCTTTTCCATCTTCACCTTTAAAATTAACTCCATTTATTAATTTTACTATACCATTAAGTGATTTAGCACGTTCATTTGTAGAACTTCCAAGACGTGAATCTCCTAAATTAACATCATTAAATATGCCACGAAAATCTTTTACTGCCTCTTTATTTAAGCCTGCATTTTTATTAAAATTATCAAAAATAGTTTGGTAATCACTAGGAACAATCTGTGAATCTTCAATTTTGTCAACTAAAGATTGCCATGTATCATCAGGTGCAATTGCATATCCTAAGCTAGATGAAATATCTTCTAAATATTCATCTAAATCTTCACCTACTGCTTGCCTTTTATAAGAAGCATTAATAGTTTCTCCCTCTTCAACATCAAGAACATTATTTTTAACTAAATATTGTTCTTGATGTTCTGAAAGATACCTATAAAACATAAATGCTAAAATATAGTTCTTATACTCTGAAGCATCCATAGTACCACGTAATTCATTTGCCATATTCCAAAGCTTACTTGTAATTTCTTGTATATTATTACTCATTATTTTACTTCCTTTCTTTACTAAATTTTTATACAAACATTTGCTGTAACAATGCTTTCTTTTGTTTTTGTAAGTGTTCTAATTTACGCTGATGAAGGGAGATAAGTTTATCAAGTTTGGAAAAATATTCTCCAATTTTATGTTGTTCATCTTTACTTGATGGATGTAAAAACTCCATATTCTTTATTGCAGTTCCAGATGTCAAGGCTCTCGTTGTCATTGAACTTTTCTTTAACATTTCATTTCTAAATGTATCTGTAAAGAATACATATTTTTTAAATAGATTATCTAATGGGTCATCTTTTAAAAAGCACCTTCCCCTTAATACAAAACCACTAAACACCGTATTTTTACAAGATTCAAGCATAACAGAAGGGTATCCAATTTCTTCGATTGTTTCACTTGTTCTTGTAAAAAATATATCACCTTTTTTTACTTCATAATTTTTGATTTCTGATGGTTCAA
>JAEDOI010000087.1 GCA_016302065.1 Bacilli bacterium
CTTATCGAATCAATAAATAGACGTAAAGGTTCTATTACAGATCCTAATTATTGGGATAAAATGCAATACCTATCTAATAGATACGGATATAAAAATAAGAGTGATGTAACTAATAAAATAAAAGAATTTAAAAATACTGTTAAACAATACGATAAATTGCCACAAACAAAAGAAGTTATTGCTAAGAAAACTGAAATTAATGCAGAAGTTAAACACTTAAAACAAATGTTAGAACTACGTGAGGCTGAAAAGAAAAATATAATGAGTTTAGGTAAAGAATGGGATGATTACGTAGTTAAATTATTAGACGATAAAAGTCTTAGTGATTCCGAAACAAGAGGTATTAAAAATTACTTAGAGAATAAAAGACTTGGTAAAGAACCTGAACGATTTGGTATGAAAGGTTATGAATATGATATTGAACGTGATATTCGAGAATTAAATGAAGAACTTGCTGATCAAGCTAGATATACTTCAAATAAAAAATCAAGTAAAAAGGAATATTTGCAAAAAGCACATTACAAAACATTAGAACAACAAAAAAACTTAACTCCAGGTTTATATAATGAATACGTAAATAAAGTTGCTGAATTAGATAAATATTATGATGATTTGCAATTTGTAAATAGACAAGGCGTTATTGAAAGAACTAATTCAAAATTTTTACAAGTTGAAGATGCTGATTATGTAAGACAAATACAAAACGAATTAAAAGCACTTGAAGATACACCTGAAATTATTAAAAAATTTGGTCTTAATGATCCTAAATATAAATCAAAATCTGTTAAATATCATAAAAGTGTTAATCGTGGTAAATTACCTGAAGTACAAGACAATCTTGGTGAATTAAAACATTTACTTGAACAAGAAGCTGATATGGCTGTAAAAAACCCATCTGAATATAAAAAGTATGGTGAATCTATATTAGCTATTAAACGTGATTATATAAATGCAATACGTTCATATGGCGTTGATACTAAACTCATCAAAGAAAATGCAAATTCCTACCTTAAAGATATAATTAACGCAGAAAAAAATCCTGTTAAGAAAATAAATCTTCAAATGTTAGCTAAGAAAATTAGTAATGATATTGATAATACTTTTAAAGAAACTAACTTTTTCAGTGATGTTAAAGTTAAGAATTTTAATGAATATACTAAAAAACAAAAAGATATATTAGATAATTTATCTATGTCTGATGTTGGTCGTGAGTCTGTTTTGGATAATAGACTTAAACGTTATTGGCGAACAAATGTTAAAACTAAAGATGGTTCTAAAATATTAAGACCTAAAGACATATCAAGTAAAATAAAATACCGTTCTATATGGGACGTTATTCGTGATGGAAACAAAAATGTTATAGATAAAGCAACTGGTGAAGTTCATTATAATACTTTTAATAAAGCACAACTTAAATCACAATTATCTAAAGATAAAGAGATTAGTGAAGTTTTAAAATATTATTCATGGAACAATAGAAAAGATGATAAAATTATTAAATTCCTTAACGATATTGAACAAAATATGAATGAAGGTAAAAGTTTAACTACTATGGAATTATCTTCTTTCCTTGATAGTATAGGTATTGATCACGATATTACTGATGCGAAATCTATTAAAAAAGGAATGGAAAAGTTTAAATATATTCTTGAAAAACGTGTTGAACAAGGACATATAAAACCTAATAATTTTGCAGAAGATTTAATTCTTAGTCGTAATCCTAAATATGTTCCTGAAATTAATGCACCTAAAGTTAACGCAAGTAATGCAGAAAAAATTGAAAAAAATATTAATCTTGTTACTCCTGAAGATGTTAAAATTAACGATGCTAAACGTGCTAAAGAGGCATTAATACCCGAATCAGAAAAAACTAAAAAACTTTTTGATGATTTGAGTAAACCTTTAGACGAATTACCTAAATCTAAAACACCTTTAGATAATATTCCTAAATCTAATAACAAAACAACAAAAGTTGAAACACCTTTAGATAATGTTAGTAAACCTAAAACAGAACCTATTAAATCTTCTAAACCTAAAGCAGAATCTGTTAAACCTAATAAACTTAATAACGAATCAACTACTAATGAACAAACAAAAAAATCTTTTTTCAATTTGTATAAACGTTACTTAAACACATATAAAAAAGGTGTTACTGTATACAACCCTGGATGGCATTTAGCAAACTTCCTACAAAATAAAGGACAAAACTATTTAGCACTTGGTACTGATGCGTTTAAGAAACAAACAGATGCAAGTAAAATGTTAGATTATAT
>JAEDOI010000088.1 GCA_016302065.1 Bacilli bacterium
TTATATAGATTAAATATTTGAATTAATTAGAACAAAGAAATGTTCAAAAAAAACGTTTTATTATTGAATATTGAACATTTTATAGTGATTTGCTATATTTATCTAACTAGTTTTATTTTATAACTATTTAAAATTGAACATAAACAGAGGTACTTATGTTAGAATTAAACAATGTTTCTAAATCTTATGGAAATTCAGTTATATTAAAGAATGTATCTATCAAAATTGAAGATTCAGAAATCGTTTCAATATTAGGTTCTTCTGGTAGTGGTAAGACAACATTATTAAATTTAATTTTAGGTCTTGTAAAACCAAATAATGGTGAAATTATATATAACGGAACAAATATTACTGATGTTTCAATGAAAGATCGTGGTTTTAATATTGTTTTTCAGGATTATTCATTATTTCCAAATTTAAATGCTTATAAAAATATCATTTATGGTTTAAAGAATTATCCAGATCGATCTACTTCAGAAGAAGTTGATTCATTAATTGAACTGTTAGATTTGAAAGAACATTTAAATAAAAAAATTGATATGCTATCAGGTGGACAAAAACAGAGAGTTGCTTTGGCTAGAACTTTAGTAATGAAACCAAAGATTCTTTTGCTTGATGAACCTTTGTCAGCTTTAGATGGCGTAATTAAAGAATCTATTAAAGAATCAATAGTAAATATTGCAAAAAAATTCAATCTTACAACAATTATTGTTACACATGATCCTGAAGAAGCACTAACCATTAGTGATAAAGTTTTAATTATCAATAATGGAAATATTGAACAGTTTGGTACTCCTGGTGAGATAATAAATAATCCAGCTAGCGAATTTGTTAATGATTTTATTATAAAACAATTAACTATTAAGAAAAATAATATTTACAAATTATTCAATGAAAAGGAATAATAGTATGAAGAATAAACAAATTAATACAGTTTTCAGTGTAATATTACTTTTTTTCTTTATTTTTATAGCAATTCCTGTATTTGTTCTCTTAAAAAATGCTTTTACTGTTGGACATAAATTTAGTTTTAGTAATTTTGTTGCTGTTGGAACAAGTTCAAAATTCTTTCTAGCATTTATTAATAGTGTTAAGGTTTCTTTTGTAAGTTCAATTATTACAACTTGTCTTGCTTTTTTTCTTGCTTATACAGAAATTTTTACTACTTTACCTGTTGGTTTAAAAAAAACATTAAGAACATTAGCAGTTTTTCCAATGTTATTACCTACAATTACTTACGGATTTGCAATAATTTATTCCTTTGGAAAAACAGGATTAATTACTAAATTATTTCGCAAACAAATTTTTGATTTCTATGGATTTAAAGGTCTTGTATTTGGATATGTAATTTATACACTTCCAATTGCTTTTACTCTGCTTAGAAATACAATGCAATATCTTGATAAAAAATACATTATTGTTTCTAGAATAATGGGGGATAATGGATTTAAGCGTTTTTACATTACTGTATTCCAGCCTTTAGCAGGAACATTGGCTGTTTCTATAATTCAGAGTTTCTTTTTATCTTTTACAGACTTTGGGATTCCTGCATCTATTGGAGGAAGATATACGGTAATTGCTGAACTCCTTTATAATACAATGCTTGGAAGTATCCCAGATTTTCATCAAGGAGCAGTTATTGCTTTATCAATGTTTATTCCATCAATTCTTAGTGTATTAATTCTTAACTATCTTGAAAGATTTAATGTTAGATATTCTCAAATTTCTAATCAAGAAATCGAAACAAATATAATTAAAAATTTTATTTGTGCAATTGGTTCTATTTTTATTTTAGTTTGTGAATTAAGCATTTTCCTTGTTATATTTATAATTCCTTTTATTAATAACTGGCCATATGATATCAGTTTTACTTTTAATAATTTTACAAATTTAATTAATGATAAATCTTTAATCAGAGTGTTTAGAAATTCATTGATTGTTTCTTTATTGACTGCTTCTTTTGGTACCATTTTTGTTTATGGTGCTGCATTAGTTACATCAAGAAGTAAGTTGCATAAAAAAGCTTCAAAATTAATTGAAATAATTGCTCAGATTACAAATACATTGCCTGGCATGGTTTTAGGAATATCTTTTCTTTTAGCATTCAGAAAAACAAGTCTTCATAATACTATTATGATTATTGTTTTTTGTAATATAGTGCATTTTTTTGCTACACCTTTTTTAATGATGAAAGGTACTCTTGACAAAATGAATGCCACATGGGAAACAACAGCTGAAATTCTAGGTGAT
>JAEDOI010000089.1 GCA_016302065.1 Bacilli bacterium
CCAGAGCTTTCAATATGGCAAAGATGAACCATTTTAATACATATATACTCCAATTAGATAGTCAATTGCATACCCTAAGCCCTGTAATCATTAAAAAGTTAAATATTTTGCATACCCCTATTTCTAAACGATAAATAGAAATTTGTTAATCTAAATCAATCCAATATCTTTGATTGATTTCTCCATCCTCATCCACAAATTCATTTTCTAATATTCCACCATTATTTATAATGGATTTTGCTGAACCAATATTAGTTTTATCGCAAACCATTAATACTCTATCAATTCCTAATTTCTTGCATTCGATTAATGCTAAACGAATCATTTCAGTAGCATATCCCTTTCTTCTTTCAGATGGTCTAATACCATCTCCAATATGCCCACCAAATTGTAATAGGTAATCATTTAAGTAATGCCTAATATTTACAGCACCTAACAAAATGTCTCTTTCAACATCTAACAAAAATAATACTGAATCGGGCACTTTGCCATCTTTTGGTTCACGAATTTCTAAATTATCTAAATAATAATCAAAGTCGTGATAATCGTTCTTAAAGATTGCCCAAGGAGAATGATTCGTTTGATTTACCTCTTGGTCTAACTTCCATTCATCAATCATTTCGGATAATTGAGTATAATATTCTTTTGACAATTTAATCAGTCTGACATTCATTTTTCTCACCTATAAATTCTAATTTAATCAACAACCTTCCAATAACCATCTTTATTGGAACCTATTCTTTCTAAATATCCATTATTTTTCAAGTATCTAATGTTATTATCAATTGCAGTATCACTAATTCCAATAATAATTTTTAATTCGGCTTTTGTAATATTGGGATTGTGTCTCATTTCTGATAATATTTGCTTCCTAGTGGCGTTTAAACCATGTTTTCTAGTGGCAGGTGAGGTATTACCAATCTCATTACCAACTTTATTACCAACTTTTCTATTCTTATTAAATGGAAGGGTAACTACTATAGAATTCTCTCTAAAATCAAATGCATCTTTTGAATAATTTTCAACAATTTTAGGAACACCTCTTCCTGATTTATCACTAATTCTTAATTGAGCAAAAATTTCAGATAATTTTTCATTTACTGGGACAGATTCACCCAAATAAAATCCTTCTATTGTTTGAGCTGGTGCAATAGTTCCACGTGATAGAATCTCAATTCTATTTGAATATACCGTGATCATTGGCTCATGTCCATCTACCCATTTATTATGTAAAACGGCATTAACTATAGCTTCATTATATGATTTTATATCGAATAAAGGAGTTTCCTTTCTTTCTTCTTTTCTATTCGTTTCATCAGATTGAATAATATTTAGCACATCTCCATAATCAATTAAGTTCTTCAATGAATATAAAATACAGTCAAATCCAAATTCTTTAATTGTATATAAATTCGAACCCTTAGATTCTCCTTCAAAAATAGATAACCTTAATGGTAAATGAGAATTATCTGATAACAGTTGAGCTAAAATATTATATTTACCATCATCAGTTAATAATTGCAAATTCTTTTTAAAAGTTTCTTTTCTTAATTCAATTCCCTTTGAACCATAATACATAAATAATTTTTCAAAAGTCAAATCTTGATATAATGATACTGTATTAAGAATTGTTGGGTATCCATTTTCCAAAACTTTAAAAAGCGCTTTTTCTAATTTTGGATTATCCTTCATACTTGCTTTTGATGATCCAATTCTAATATATCTTTCTCCATTAAAAGATGTTGGTACATCATTAGCACTTTCTATCTTTAAAACAACTATTCGTTTTTCATTGATTATTTCTTCAAAAAAATCAAATTTAATTTTAGGACTTAAATTTCTATTTAGAAAATTTTGATATGGTTCGTTTTTATAATCTTGATATTGATCAAAATTTGTTCCAACTATTTCATGTGTTTCATCGTTTACTCCCCAAATAAAATAACCATACTTTTTTCCAACCAATGCAGCAGAGTTTGATAAGGCAGAAATATATTCACCTAAGGCAATAGGTTGAAACCAATTTTTTTATATTCAAACCATTCTCTTTCTTTTTTGTATTGAAATAATTCATTTAATAATTCTTTAATTTTCATTTTATCACCAACTTTTATTACCAATTATATTAAAAAGTTGGTAATAAATCAATGATTTTCCTATAATCGTTAAAAAGTAAGGGTAATCGTTAAA
>JAEDOI010000033.1 GCA_016302065.1 Bacilli bacterium
AAAGTTAAAAATACATTAGAAGCTTTAAAAAATAGTGGATTTACCTATGATTTAGATGGTGCTTTATGGTTAAGGACTACTGATTTTGGTGATGATAAGGATAGAGTTTTAATTAAATCTGATGGTAGTTATACATACCTTTTACCTGATATTGCATACCATAAAGATAAATTTGATAGAGGATATGATCATTTAATTAATCTTTTTGGTGCGGATCATCATGGCTACATTATTAGATTAAAAGCTGGATTAAAAATATTAGGATATAATAGTGACAATCTCGATATTCAAATTGTTCAAATGGTTCGTTTAATGGAAAATGGTGTTGAATTAAAGATGTCAAAGAGAACCGGAAACGCTATTACAATAAGAGAACTATGTGAAGATGTTGGAGTAGATGTTGCAAGGTATTTCTTTATTTCAAAACCAATAGTTTCACATCTCGATTTTGATTTGGATTTAGCAAGAAAACATAGTAGTGAAAATCCTGTTTATTATATTCAATATGCTTATGCTAGATGTGCTTCTATATTAAGAAGAGTTAAGGAAGTTAAAAAACTTGAAACATATAGTTTATTAACTAATGATAAGGAAGTCAGTATTTTAAAGGAATTAGCTTCATTTGAACAAATTTTAGTTGATATCTGTAAATATAAAGAAGTAAATATTTTGTGCAACTACGCTTATAGATTAGCTTCTTTATTCCATAGTTATTATAATGAATGTAAAGTAATTGATGAAACAAATAGCGAATTAACAACTGAAAGATTAGCACTTGTAAAAGCTATTAAAATTACTTTAGAAAATGCTTTAAATTTACTAGGAATCGAAGTAAAAGAAGATATGTAAAATTTTGAAAAAATTGGAGTTAAAAAACTTCAATTTTTTTATACAAAAAAATGAAGAAAAAATTAGCCAAAAAATTAACGAAAAAAAGTATTAATTTTTTATTATTTTTTTTGTTGTATTTATTCGATATTGCCGATAAAATGGCGCTTTTTTAAAAAGACAAAAAATTAACAAAAAAATTATTTAAAAAAATTGCTTTATTTTTTTGAAATTTTTTATATAATTTTTTCGTTTTAAAAAACAGTAAAAGAACTTAACTTTTACACTATAGGAGAGATGACAAAATGACCGATAACAATGATTATATTATCGAATTAAAAAATGTATCGAAAATTTTTGATGACGATACAATCGCTGTTGACAATTTTAACTTCTATGTACGTAAGGGCGAATTTGTCACTTTTTTAGGTCCTAGTGGATGCGGAAAATCTACTACATTAAGAATGATTGCTGGATTTGAATTTCCAACAAAAGGTGAAATTTATCTTAATGGAAAAGATATTTCTAATATGCCACCAAATAAAAGGCCTATTAATATGGTTTTTCAAAGATATGCTTTGTTTCCACATTTAGATGTCTTTGAAAATGTTGCTTTTGGATTAAGATTAAAGAAAATTCCAATTCAAAAGTTTGCTAAGGATGGTAAACCTATTCTTAAAATTAATAAGAAAAAAGCTAAAGAAATAAATGAAGAAATTAAATTAACTAAGAAAAATAAGCATTTAACTAAAGAAGAAAAAGAAGCTAAATTAGAAGATTTAAATTCTAGATTAAAAGTAGCATTAACTACCCTAGAACCAACCTATAAGTATAAAAAATTAAGTAATGAAGAAATTTCAAAAAAAGTTGCTAGAGCACTAAAAATTGTCGATCTAGACTCCTTAGAAGATAGAGACGTAACAACTTTAAGTGGTGGGCAACAACAAAGAGTTGCAATTGCAAGAGCTATTGTTAATGAACCTGCTATTCTTTTACTTGATGAACCTTTAGGTGCACTTGACTTAAAGATGAGAAAAGACATGCAACTTGAATTAAAAGATATGCATGAAAAGCTTGGCATTACTTTTATTTATGTAACACATGACCAAGAAGAAGCTTTAACAATGTCAGATACGATTGTTGTTATGAAAGATGGTGTAATTCAACAAATTGGTAAACCAAAAGATATTTATGATGAACCAAAAAATGCATTCGTTGCTGACTTCATTGGTGAATCTAACATTTATAATGGAACAATTATTTCGAGTAGCAAAGTTAGATTTTTAGATCATAATTTTAACTGTGTTGATAAATTCCCACTTAATGAAAAAGTTGATGTTGTTGTTAGACCAGAAGATGTTATCTTTAAAGAAAAAGATGAGGGCATGATCAATGGTGTAATTATTAGCAAGATATTTAAAGGTGTTAATTATCAATATACTGTAATGGTTGGGAAAAATGAAGTTATTGTTAAATCTACACAAGATTATCCTTTAAATGTTGAGATTGGAATGAATATTTATAAAGATTCTATTCATATCATGAAGAAGGACTTCACAACAAATATTTATACAGATGCCTGGATTAATAAAGAAAATAAAGTAATGATTGATGATATGCCATTTGACGTTGATATTACTCAATTGCTAAAAGATTCTTTTGTTGATGAAGAAGGATATTTAGTTAGCAAAGATAAAAAGCATCGTTATGATTTAAATGATGCTGATGTTGTTGCGGAAGTTTCTATTGAAAAAGTTGAAATTATTGATGATCTTGAGAGCAAAGAAGTTCAAGCAATTGGAGAAATTGTTGATTCAGTTTATAAAGGTGATCATTATCAACTTATTGTAAGAACCATTAATGAAGAAGATTTTGTTTTAACTACTCCTTATACATATAACTTAAATGATAAAGTTGGAATTCATATCAAAAAAGAAGATATTAAGTTACGTTTAAAGAAGGAGATATCACAATATGAAAATTAGGTTTCAAAGAAAATACCTTTGCATTCCTTATTTTCTATTTTTGATTTTATTCATAATTTTACCAATTCTTTTCATAATTTATTATGCTTTTACTGATGGAAATGGTAATTTTACTTGGGATGCTTTAATTGATTTTTTTACCAATACAAATAAATTAAATGTTTTATTAATGTCACTCATGTTTTCGATGTTAAATACGATTGTTTGTTTGTTAATTGGCTATCCAATTGCTTATATCTTATCTAATTCAAAATTAAACAAAAACGCAACAATTGTTATGCTATTTGTTATGCCAATGTGGATTAATTTTGTTTTAAGAACTTGGGCTACAAGAGATGTCTTAAATTGGATTGGACTTGGTGGAGGAGATTATCCTTATTTAGCTACCATGATTGGTTTAGTTTATAACTATCTTCCTTTCGTTATTTTACCTCTTTACAATGTTATGCTTAAACTTGATAGACAACAAATTGAAGCTGCTTTAGATTTAGGATGTAATAGAATTCAAGTTTTTACAAAATCAATTATTCCTCAATCAATTCCTGGTGTTGTTAGTGCTGCAATGATGGTTTTTATGCCTACAATGTCAAGTTATGTTATTAGTGACGTTTTAAGTGAAGGAAAAGTTGTTTTATTTGGTAATTCAATTTACCTTTCATTTTCAAATAACCAATGGAATATTGGATCTTTTATTAGTTTATTTATGTTGCTTTTAGTTGGAATTTCAATGCTTATTAGCCGTAATTTTACTGAAAAAGATGATAAGAAGGAGAGTTCAAGATGGTAAAGAAAATACTTGCTAAATCATATGTTTATTTAATTCTCCTATTAATGTATGTTCCAATTATTGTGCTCATTATATTTAGTTTTACAAATAGCGATAATGTTGGTACTTGGAATGGATTTACATTAGAATTATATCCTCGCTTGTTTAAAAATGAGGCTATTATGAAAGCTGTTGGAAATACTATCATTATTGCTGTAATTAGCGCTATTGTTTCAACAGTTTTAGGAACTTTAGGGGCAATAGGAACTTTCTATGCCAAAAAAAGAACAAGAGCTGTAATTGAAAATATTACTCAAATTCCTGTTGTAAATAGTGAAATTGTTATTGCTTTAAGCTTAACATTTATGTTTGTTTTCTTTGGTACATATATTTTTAGAACTGAAATATTCTCTTTTTGGACAATTCTTATTGGACATGTTGTTTTGTCTGTACCTTTTGTATATTTAAATGTTAAACCTAAACTAACTCAAATGGATCCAAGTTTATATGAGGCTGCAATTAATCTTGGTTGTTCACCTCGTCAAGCTTTAAATAAAGTTATTTTTCCTCAAATTAAACCAGGAATTATTAGTGGTTTTATGTTAGCAATTACTTTATCTTTGGATGATTTTATTGTTACTGCTTTTACTTCTGGTCCAGGTTTATTATCTGGAGCTGGTAAAATCGAAACAATTTCTACTTTTATTCAATCAGTTATTAAAAAGAAAGTTGTTCCAAATGAATTAAGAGCTTTAGCTACATTAATTTTCATTTGTGTTGTTGTTGCGACAATTTTAACTACCATTTATCAAAAATATCAAAGACCAGAATATAAAATGAAATATAAGAGTTCAGATATGGTAATTAAGAGAAACTTTAGAATATTAGTTATTTCTACAGTCTGTTTACTCGTTACAATTGCTCTTGTAGCTATCATTTTAGGTATGTTTTAAGGGGGATTTATATGAAAAATATTAAATTTATTTCCTTAATTGGCTTAGCAGGAATGATGCTTACTTCCTTAAGTGGATGTTCTAGCGAAACTGAAAGTAACACACTATATTTAAAAGTATTAAATGCTGGTGATTATATTTATCTTAACGATCCAGATAATGGATATGAAGAAGCTGATTTAACTGAACAATATGTTGAATGGATTAACACTCCTGAAATCAAAGAAAAGTATTTTGGTGAGGGATTTGATAAGGAAATTGGTATAATTTATGATACTTATGATACTAATGAAACCATGTTTAATGAATTAAAAACTGGTAAATCGACTTATGACTTAGTTTGTTCAAGTGATTACATGATTCAAAAGATGGCAAAATTTAAAATGATCCAAGAAATAGATATGAATCGTGTAGAAAATTATCAAAATTATGCTAGCCCATTCTTAATTGGAGAAAATGGAAAACTTGCAAAGGTTGATATTGATCCTACAAATCCTAAGTTAGGAACATTGAATGATTTTGCAATTGGTTATATGTGGGGAACATTAGGTTTGATGTATAATCCTTCCTATAAAAGAATTAAAAACAAAACTCCTGAAGAAGTGATTGAAGATTTTTCTTCCCCAAATGGATGGGATGTCTTATGGGAAGAACATGAAGCTTATCAATCATGTGCTTCAATTAAAGATAGTATGAGAGATACTTATGCAATGGGACTTATTCATACTTTTAGTGATGAATTTAAAGAACTTTATGAGGAATATCAGGGAAATTATAATGATGAATATAATACTAAATTAAGTGAAATTTTTAATCGTCATGATAATGAAACAATTGATAAAGTTCAAGAAAGTTTAATTGAATTAAAAGACTATATTTATGGTTTTGAAGTTGACACTGGAAAAAGCGATATTGTTACTCAAAAGGTTGGTATCAATTTATGCTGGAGTGGAGACGCTGTTTATTCAATGGATACTGCAGAAGAAAATGACGTTTTATTGTATTTTGCAATACCAAGTTATTGTTGTAATATTTGGTTTGATGCTTTCTCAATTTTAAGTGAAGTTAAAGATGAACGACTTGATGCTGCATATTCTTTCTTAGATTTTATTTCTTCACCATTAATTGCTAGTGAAAATATGGATTATGTTGGTTATACTCCATTTATTGCTGGAAATGATGTTTTTTCTCTTGTTGAAGATTGGTACGAAGCAAGGGATGTTGATGAAAATGATGAATATATCGAAACAGAAGGTACAATTCCATATGATTTATCATATTTCTTTAGAACTAACGAAGATGATGAAACTGAATATGTAGTCTATGTTGAAGAAGACCAAATTAATCGTCAAATGAGAGCTCAATATCCAATGGAAGAAGATCTTCCTCATCTTGCGATTATGCAAGATTTTGGTGAAACTCAAAACAATAAGATTGTCTCAATGTGGGAAAAAGTAAAGGTAAATCCACTTCCAATTTGGGTCGTAATTATTGTTGTTGGTGGTTTTGTTGGCTTGCTTTCTTTCTTTGGAAGTTACAAATTAATTAAAAAAGCAAAAATTAGAAAACGTAAAAAATTAAGAGAAAAATAATTTACTTATTAATTTCTTTAAATTTAAAAAAAATTATATTTGTTTACAAATATAGTTTTTTTATTATAATAATAGGGCAAGGAGGGTGATTATGAAAAGATTTGGACTTATTGGAGCTAGTTTTGTTCTTGTTTCAAGTATTGTTGGATGTTCAAACAATGAAGAAATTAAAATAACTGATGCTTTGTCTGCTATTAAGCAATTATCGAATTTAAATGATTTTACCTTAGATATTTATAATACTAGTTTAGGTGATAAAGGCTTTATTTATTTTACTAAAGATTATTATTATGATGTTTTAAATTCTTATGGATATATTAAGGGAAATAAAGGTGTTTATCAATTTGATGTAGACCATACAGGTACTTTTGTAAGTAATGAAATTAAAACCCAATTTAATGGAGAATTATATAAAAATGGTATCATCCCTTCATTTAATGATTTTGATTTAGATACTATTACATATAATGGTGATATATTAGAAATTAAAAACAAAGATAATAGAATTGCTTTTTTAAATTTGATTGGTGAAGATTATTCTAAATATACTTCAATTAATACTTTAACTGCTAAATATGATGAAAAAAATGGGTTAACATTTAATTTAGTGTTCAATGATGATAGTTATATTAATGTTTCTGTTATTGATATTAATTCAACTCATTGCAAAGATTTAGAAAAATTTATAAAAAGTGCTAAACCATTTGTTCCTGAAGAAAATATTAAAAATGTAAGGGATTTAATATATAAAAATAATTTTACTCGTTATATTTATGACTCAAAAGATAGTACCACAATTATTGGAAAAGAATATTTTGTAGAAGATTATTATTGTATTTCTTATTTTACAACTGAAAACGCAATTTATAACACTGGTTATATTTCTCTTGTTAATAAATCATATCAAGGTAAGAAAATAGATAATGGAAGTTATCTTGTTACTCCTGGATTTGGGGAGGATGCTAGCGTAAATGTTTTCTTAGGACACTGTGCTTTTGTTGAAACAGACATGCCTTCAATTATGAATTATCCTTCTAATTTAGAGATGTTTAAGTATTTAAATTTATTTTCGTTTAGTGATCAATTAGAATGCATGTTTACTCAAGATTCTATTATTACAACTGATGTTTATAATAATTTTGGTGTAGCTAATGCAGGGTTTGAAAGCGTTGCTCTTACTGGTGTTGGATATGATGTTGAAAAAACTGATAAAGATTACGTTTTAACTATTAGATTATTTGGAACTTTTGATGGTGCTTTTGGCCAAATGACTTTTGAGTTAAGAGAGTTTGGATATAGTGCCCATTTAGGTGTTGAAAAATTTAAGGAAATGCTTGAATAAAAAAATACGTGGTTTTTCCACGTATTTTTAATTAGTTTATTAATTAATAAGTAAAAATATATGAAAAAAAACGAATTTGTAGAAAAATATAATCATATTGAAGAAGAGTTTTTTACATTAGATAAAGAGAATAATATAGCTAATATTTCTCTTGAATTTAATAATCCTTCTGAAATATTTGATTTAAATTATGTGACAAAAACACCTATTTTAAATGATGAGTTAACTGAGTGGATATATTCTATTTTTGAGCTTGTACCTAATAGATATAAAATAAACTTAA
The DNA here is from genome assembly GCA_016302065.1 of Bacilli bacterium. Taxonomy (GTDB): domain Bacteria; phylum Bacillota_I; class Bacilli_A; order RFN20; family CAG-826; genus Onthovivens. Next base: position 7,750 of record JAEDOI010000033.1, read on the forward strand.
ATATTTGTTTTGATTCTTTAGAAGGATACAAAGAAGATGAATTATTAGATATTTTTAAAAAAAATATATTATTAGAATATAAAAAGTTAATTAATAGTCAGCATAGGCAAAGAAGAATTGCCTTATCTTTCCTTGGTAGTGGAATATTAGTTTTAATTATTACTCTTTTACTTACTTTTTTATGGAAAGATGGAGGGGTATTAAAAGAAGTTATTGCTTATATACTTGATGTTATTGTTTATGTTGTAATGTGGGAAGCTGTTACAATCTTGGTTGTAGATTCTAGAGAAAGAAATTTCAAAATTAAAAATGCAATTAAAAGGTTTAATAAAATTACTTTTTCAAAAATGGAAAAATAAGGGGGAAATCATATGGAAAACAAAATAAAAGAAGAAAGCATAAATAAATTATTGCTTGATTTATTTAATAATTCATACAATGAATATTTCGCTATTTCTAATATTAAAAAGTTGCTTGATGAAAATGGGTTTATTTGTCTTTTAGAAAATGAAAAATATGAGATTTCATTAGGAAAATCATATTATATTTTAAGGGATGGCTCATCAATTATTGCTTTTAAAGTTCCTGAAAAACTAGATGAATTATATTTTAAAATTGTAGCTAGTCACTCCGATAGTCCTGTCTTAAAAATAAAAGAAAATCCTACTATTATAGAAAATGGATATAACAAATTAAAGGTTGAAAAATATGGTGGAATGATTGTTTCCTCTTGGCTTGATAAACCTTTAGGAATTGCTGGTCGAGTTTGCTATAAAAATGGGAATGCTATTACAACAAGACTTGTTAATTTTCCAACTAATTTAATAATTCCAAATGTTGCTATTCATCAAAATAGAGATATAAATAATGGTTTTATTTATAATCCTCAAACTGATTTACTCCCTATTTTAGGTTTAGGAAATAATGATTTATTTAAGGAATTGTTAGATAGTACAAAAAATAACGAAGAAGAAATTTTAAGTTACGACTTAAATCTTTATAACAAAGAAAAAGCAGTTTTAGGAGGAATAAATAATGAATTTATTTATTCACCAAAAGAAGATAATTTAGTAAGTGCTTATATTTCGATTTTAAGTTTAATATCTTCTATTAGTTATGATGGAATTTCTTTAGGTGTCGTCTTTAATAATGAAGAAGTTGGATCTAGTTCTTTAAATGGCGCAGATAGTGATTTTCTTGCTACAAACTTAAAAAGAATTAGCAAATCGTTAGGTTTTTCTAATGATGAATTATCAAGAGCGTTAGTCAAATCATATTTAGTCTCATTAGATAATGCTCATGCAATTCATCCAAATCATCCCGAAATGAGTGATAACAAGAATAATTGTTTAATTAATGAAGGTGTTGTAATTAAACATAATTCAAATATGCTTTATACAAGTGAGGCTATATCTTCAGCAATTATCAAATTAATTGCAAGTAAAGAAAATATATCATTACAAACTTTCTTTAATAGAGCTGATGCTAGAGGTGGATCAACATTAGGAAATATATCATTAACTCATGTTAGCATTCGTAGCGTAGATTTAGGAATTCCTCAACTTGCAATGCATTCAAATTATGAAGTAATGGGCAGTAAAGATACGATTAATGCTTATAAATTATTAAGAGCTTTATTTAATTCAAAAATTAAAATTGAAGGGGAAAATGTAACAATTATTTAAGTTAATATTTCTATTATTTATTAAATTTGTTTATAATATTTAAGGTTAAAAGGAGAAAGAAAAAATGGCAAAAACTTATGAATTAGTTTTAGTTAGACATGGTGAATCAGAATGGAATAAATTAAATTTGTTTACTGGTTGGACTGATGTTGAATTAAGCGAAAAAGGCGTTTTAGAAGCAAAAAATGGAGGAAAATTATTAAAAGAAGCTGGATTTCATTTTGATGTTGCATACACATCATTTTTAAAAAGAGCAATCCATACTTTAAATTTTATTCTTGGAGAAATGGGCGAAGAATATATTCCAGTTTATAAATCTTGGAGATTAAATGAAAGGCATTATGGTGCTTTACAAGGATTAAATAAAGCTGAAACAGCTGCTAAATATGGTGATGAACAAGTTAAAATATGGAGAAGAAGTTATGATATTTGTCCTCCAGCATTGACTGAAGAAGATGATAGAAATCCTGCAAATCAAAAGGCATATGAAGGTGTTTCAATTTCAGATTTACCTTTAACAGAATGCTTAAAAGATACAGTTGCACGTGTTTTACCTTATTGGGAAGTTGAAATTAAACCTCAAATTGTTGCTGGAAAACATGTTATTATTGCAGCTCACGGTAATTCATTAAGAGCCCTTGTTAAATATCTTGAAGGAATTAGCGATGATGATATCGTAAATTTAAATATTCCAACTGGTGTTCCTCTTGTTTATGAATTTGATGAACATTTCCATGTATTAAGTAAGAGATATCTTGGAGATCAAGAAAAAATTAAAGCTGCTATGAATGCAGTTGCAAATCAAGGCAAAGCAAAATAAATATAAAATTGGCCATCATTAGATGGCTTTTTTATTAAATTAAAAAGATACTTTAATATTAATA
>JAEDOI010000090.1 GCA_016302065.1 Bacilli bacterium
TGGCATAAAGAATCAACAGGAAGAGTTGAAGAACCTGATTATGATATATTAGCCACCCGAGTTTGCCAGTTAATAATGAAAGAAATCCAGTAGTTTTCCGCATCACTACTGGATTTTTCTTGTATTTATTAGGATTTTTCCTTTGCTTTTTTATGTACCTACATTTGTACCTATAATCATAATTTTATTCCTACTTTTATCTTTTTGAGATCTGCTGGCTTATATAATTTAGATGGAATGCTTATATCAAAGGCTTTAAGTATTATAGAAAGATCAGTATCATTAATATTATTAAACCTATAGTATTCATCATTCATTTTATCTATTGTCCATTTATTTAAGGCTTTAACAATTTTTTCAGCAGTCATGCCTTCTTGCCAATATTTATCATCGTCTTTTTTAAAGCTATCTGATTGCTTAATTTTATATTGAATTATTCTTAGAATAAGAAGAGAAATATAACAAATAATCAGATGTGCATTAATATGTTCTTTAGTTCTTACAAATATAGGTCTAGTATTTAAATCACCTTTCATTATTCTAAATTGGTCCTCAATTTGAGATAAACCATGGTATTTATCAATCACTTCAGTATCAGCCATATTTAATTCAGAAGTTACAATTTTGTAATAACCCATTAATGAATTAAAAGCGTTTATTTTTTCATCATCAAGCATAGCTTTAAGTTTATTTGAATCAATTACTTCGCCAGTATCTATTCTTTCAACATCTTTTTTTAAGAATTTCTTTAAATCTTTAGATTGTGATTTAGAAATTCTGAAATTTTCTGGAGATGTTTTTAATTTTTCTATGAAATCTAAGAAGGATTTATTTTCGTGTTTTTGTCTAGCTTCAAATTTTTTTGACCAGTAAACAACTTCCTTTTCAGTGATTTCATGTTCAACACCAAATTCATCTTTTACTTTTTTATGGATAATTCTAGATTTATATTTAAAATCTTCAGATAAATAAGTATATCCATTTTCATTTGTAAGCCATTCCTTATCTTTTTTAGTGCTTTTTAATATACTTTTACTTACAATATATCCGTTTCCTAAAGAAGTAAGATGTAAAAGGTTTGGGTAATTAGTCATTCCTCTATCACCAATAAATATGAATCTATCATATTTCATATCATCAATAGATGATTTTAAAGCAGCAGTAACAGTTTGATGATCTAAAGTATTACCAGGAAACATTTCAATAGAAATAGGGAAACCTTGATTGTCCATAAATAACCCCATTTGAACGATAGGAAGTTTTCTTTCTTCTTTACAAACTCCCATTTTTCTAATTCCTTTTTCATCCTCAGTATCATCATCAGGATCTTCAATTTCAAAATAGAAGTTTGTTACGTCATAAAAGACTAAATCTGATTTTCTATTAAACTTATTAACCATAGCTTTATTTATTGTATTAAATATAGTTTTACGATATTTATATACAAAATCTAAGGAATCATAAACATTATATTCGTAAGGATTGTTGATAATAGGATTATAATAATCATCATTTTGAGATACAGTAGCTATCTTAGAAGCAGGATTTAATAATCTACCATAAACTAATAATCTAATAAAACCAGTTAAATCAAATTCAATTTTATAAATGGATTTATAGTGAGCAAATAATTCTATCAATCCTAATTCTTTCATAATTTGTTCAATTAAAATATGAGAATATAATTTTGGTGAACCAATTAAATATGGATCACCCTCAGTATATTCAAGCTTATAATGTTCTAAAGGTTGATTCTTTTGGCAATATGGTTTCAAAGATTCAATTAAAGGAGAACCATTTTTAAAAGATTCTTTTAGCCTTTGAACATAATCAGGTTTACCATCATCAAATTTGGATAGTGGACCAATTGAATAAATTAGTTTCTTTTTGCAAGTGGGTTTACCGTCTTTATTTTTTGAATATACCCCTTCAACTAATCTTAAATAGGCAATACCATTATTTATACATTTTTCAACGTACATAAAATCACATCCCTATACACTTATGTACCAATATAATTATATCACATAAATAACTTAAAATCAATAAAAAAAACAGCTAATTATATATTAAAATATATAAACTAGCTGTAACTTATGTTATTATTGAATTAATAAGTGGCAAACTCGGG
>JAEDOI010000034.1 GCA_016302065.1 Bacilli bacterium
AAAATCCATACTTTTATTATGTATAATTTTTGTTACATTTTTTTTCATTTTATTTCGAACTATTTATATTAAAATATACATACACGCTAATAAGGAGTTTATATTATGATAAGAGTTGCAAAGAGAGACAATTCTATTGTCGATTTTAATTTAGATAAAATAAAAGGTGCTATTTCACAAGCATTTGATGCTACAAACAAAGTGTATGATGATCAAATTATTGAATTAATTGCTTTAAGAAGTACTGCTAATTTTAATTCAAAAATTAAAGATGGAGTAATCCATGTTGAAGATATCCAAGACGGGGTTGAAATTGCATTAATTCAATCTGGCTATGTTGATGTTGCTAAAGCCTATATTACTTATAGAAAACAACATGAAAATATTAGACAAATGGCTGCAACTGAACTCGACTTTAAGAAAACAGTTGATAACTATTTAAATATTAATGACTGGAGAGTTAAAGAAAATTCAACAGTTACTTATTCAGTTGGTGGTCTTATTCTTTCAAATAGTGGCGCAATTACCGCAAATTATTGGTTAAGCCAAGTATATGATCAAGAAATAGCCGATGCTCATAGAAATGCTGATTTCCATATCCATGATTTAAGTATGTTAACTGGATATTGTGCCGGTTGGAGTTTAAAACAACTCTTATTAGAAGGATTAGGTGGAGTTACTGGAAAAATTACTTCTTCCCCTGCTGGACACCTTTCAACATTATGTAATCAAATGGTTAACTTCCTTGGTATTATGCAAAATGAATGGGCTGGTGCACAAGCTTTCTCAAGTTTTGATACTTATTTAGCTCCATTTGTTAAAATTGATAACTTAACATATAAGCAAGTTAAACAATGCTTACAAAGCTTTATCTTTGGTGTTAATACTCCTTCTAGATGGGGAACTCAAGCACCATTTACCAATATTACTCTTGACTGGGTTGTTCCAAATGATATGGCTGAATTAAATGCCATAGTTGGAGGAAAAGAATGCAATTTTAAATATAAAGATTGTGTAAAAGAAATGGCTATGATTAACAAAGCTTTCATCGAAATTATGATTGAAGGTGATGCTAATGGCAGAGGTTTCCAATATCCAATTCCAACTTATTCTATTACTAAGGATTTTGATTGGAGTGATACAGAAAACAATAGATTATTATTTGAAATGACCGCAAAATATGGTACTCCATATTTCTCAAATTACATCAATTCTGATATGCAACCAAGTGACGTTAGAAGTATGTGCTGCAGATTAAGACTTGACTTAAGAGAATTAAGAAAGAAATCAGGCGGATTCTTTGGAAGTGGCGAATCAACAGGAAGTGTTGGTGTTGTTACAATCAATATGCCACGTATTGCATATTTAGCAACCGATGAAAAAGATTTCTATACAAGACTTGAAAAATTAATGAATATTGCTGCAAGATCATTAAAAATTAAACGTAATTTCATTTCAAAATTACTTGATGCTGGATTATATCCTTACACCAAGAGATATTTAGGAACATTCAATAACCATTTCTCAACAATTGGTCTTGTTGGTATGAATGAAGCTTGCTTAAATGCTAGATGGTTAAGAAAAGATTTAACACATAAAGAAGCTCAAGACTTCACAGTCGATGTCCTTAACTTTATGAGAAATAAATTAAGTGATTACCAAGTTCAATATGGTGATTTATATAACCTTGAGGCAACACCTGCCGAATCAACAGCTTATAGATTAGCAAAACATGATAAGAAGAGATATCCAGATATCATTACAGCTGGAGATAATGATGAAGATAAAGTGCCATATTACACCAATAGCAGCCATCTTCCAGTTGGTTATACTGATGATATCTTCAAAGCTCTTGATATCGAAGATAGATTCCAAACACTTTATACATCTGGAACAGTTTTCCATACATTCCTTGGACAAAAACTTCCTGATTGGAAATCTTGTATGAATCTTGTTAGAAAGATTGCTGAAAATTACAAACTCCCTTACTTTACAATGTCACCAACCTATTCTGTTTGTAAAGAACATGGATACCTTAAAGGTGAACAATGGGTATGTCCACATTGTGGTAAACCTACAGAAGTTTATTCACGTATTACTGGCTATTATCGTCCACTTCAAAACTGGAACGATGGAAAAGCTCAAGAATTTGAAGATAGAAAAGAATATGTTCTTGGTAATTCAGTTTTAAAAGCTAAAGAAGGCTGTGCATGTGAATTAAAGAAAGAAGAAAAGAAAGAAGTTATTAGTGATGAATTATTATTATTTACCACTGCAACATGTCCAAACTGCAGAATGGCAAAAATGATTCTAGATCAAAAAGGAATTAAATATAAAGTAATTGATGCTAATGAAAATCAGGAATTATGCATCAAATTAGGAATTAAAGGCGCTCCAACTCTTCTTGTTCCAACAAATGGACATTACGTTGCATATTCAAATGCTAGCGAAATTAAAGGATTTGCTGAAAATTTAGTTAAATAATATGCTTGATACCATTATTATTGGCGCAGGACCTAGTGGGTTATCCTGTGCCCTAAATTTAAGAAGAGACAATAAAGAAGTTCTTCTTATTGAAAAAGAGGGGATTGGTGGACAAATTGCAAAAAGTCCAAAAGTTGAAAACATTCCTGGAACAAAATCCATTAGTGGACTTGAATTTGTTGATAATTTAACTGCTCAAGTTATGGATCTTGGTGCTAACTTTGAATTTGATGAAGTTATTTCTATTACAAAAGAAAACAATATCTTTAAAGTTAATACCAAATACAATTCATTTGAAAGTAAAACTGTGATTATTGCAACTGGCGCTAAACATAGAAAAATGAATCTTCCTAATGAAGATGAATTAATTGGAAAAGGCATATCGTATTGTGCAGTTTGTGATGGAGCTTTCTATAAAGATCAAGATGTTGTCTTAATTGGGGATGCAAATACTGCTCTTCAATATTCTTTAGTTCTTTCTTCATATTGTAAGCACGTATATTTAAATACTTTATTTGATAAATTCTTTGGAGATAAAATTCTTGTATCTAGGGTTCTTGAAAAAAATAACATAATCGTTGAACACAATTTAAATTTAATTAAAATTAATGGAGAAAACGAATTAGAATCATTAATATTTGAAAATACCCAAACCAAAGAAATTAAAGAATTTAAAACTAAAGGTTGCTTTATCGCTATTGGTCAAATTCCTCAAAATGAAATATTTAAAGATTTAGTTGATTTAAATAAAGGTTTCATTATAACGAATGAAAAAATGGAAACTAAAACTAGCGGATTATATGCAATTGGAGATTGTAAAGATAAATTGCTTAGACAACTAACTACTTCATTCAATGATGGAAGTATAGCAGCATACTTTGCAAGCCATTATATCGATACCAATTTTTAAAAAATAACCATTAGACGTCGATCTAATGGTTTTTATTTATTCTTCATACCCTCTTAATGATATAAATTCTACACTATCTTGCAATATTTCTTTAAACTTTTTAGCATCTTCTAAACTTACTTCATGGAGGGAAGGATTAATGCAATTAGATGAAGAAACAAAATGTTGAAGATACATTTTTTTAGCTCCTTTAACTATATCCTTCATCTCTTTAACTCTTTCTTCGTTATGAAATTCTTTAACTAAAGTAGTACGAAATTCATATGAAATCCCGCTTGTTTTTAAAATATTAATACTTTCCTTAATATTATTTAAGTCAAGTGAAGTTAAGCCAACAATTTCACTATAATTAACAAAACTACCTTTAATATCCATTGCAATATGATCAACTAATTTATTATCAATTAAATATTTAATAACTGTAGGATTCGTCCCATTAGTATCTAGTTTTACCAAATAACCTAAATCTTTAATTTGTTTACATTTATGAGCTAAATCGTTCATTAATGTAGGTTCTCCTCCACTAATAACAACTCCATCAAGAAGTTTTTTTCTTTCTTTTAAGTATTCTAAAATATCATTAAAATCAATCTTTTCATTCTTGCATAAAACTAAACTAGAATTATGACAGAAAGGACATCTAAAATTACAACCTTCACAAAATAAAACTACAGATAAATTATTATCAAAATCCACTAAAGATAATTTCTCAATTCCAACAAAATCCATATGATTTCCCCTATATTTCTATATTTAATTATAGTTTGTCTTAATGAGACAATCCAATTTTTGTTTATACTTTATTTTTTTCTTTCTCGCCATTTTTGCCGTAGCGAACCTTTTTATATATCTCGTAAGACCCATAGATTGCGAAAAGGTAAACCAATGCAATAGGTAAGCAAAGCAACATATACCAAAACTGGTACGGAATAAGATTGTAGAAAAACTTGAGCAAAGGGTTTCCCTCGTGGAAAATGGAGAACATATAGTTAACCTGCACAACCTCGCCCTTCCAGTCGAGTATGTTATTTACAATACAGTACTGGTTGATAAGAACGTTGATAAAATGAATTATTATGTAAGCACCTAAAGTTATACCCAATGTGGACCAGATACACTTTTTATCGAGCTTTATAAGCTTGAGTTTAAAAAGAATAATCGGTATGCCAAATTCCAGCACGTGGGGGAAATAATAGAATACAAAAACCCAGCTTGTAATTTTCGCCGCCGCTACAGAATTGTTTAGCACAAGCGCCGCAAGCGCACCTATGGACCAAAGCAAAAGTAGGTTGCCAAGGTATTTGTTACGTGTAAATACAACAATTGGAAGTAGCATTGCATTGAGCGAGCAAAGATGTAAAGGCAAATATTCTATTGGAGAACCCCATGCCACGAGGTTATAGATAATAGCCGCAATTCCAGCAAACGAAAGTATGCCTAAAACTATTGTCTGCGTTTTCACTGTTCTGTTTTTGAGCGCGAAGTAAAGACCTATTATAATAGCTGCACCCAACAAAAGTGAAAGGATGTGCGTAATGGTAAATGTACCCCAAACCATAAAGTAAATCTCCTTATTTTTTATTACCGAAAAATAAATTACACAACATGTAAATATAAGTTTCAAAATTAATTTACGCAATCAGACATGTGAACTACAACCTTTCGTAGTTTTCATGTCTTATATATTTTATTAGAATTCCCACTTTTTTAATAGTAAAATGAAATATCGCATTTGTAAAATGAGATGCAACAATTGTAAGTAAAACGCAAGCTTGTACTTTTATCCATATCCAATTCAGATAACTTTCATACTAAAATGAAGATTGGTATGTTATTCTAATTCAACTGCAGTATCATATTTTCTATTGTTTTCATGCTATCTCTTGCCTAAAAAACATGGCGAGAGCTATCGACTACACTACCTCTTCCGAGGGAGATCTGAACACTTTTTGAGAAAAATACAGGTAGTTTACCAGAATAAAACGAGACTTAATAATAAATTTTAACAAAAACCTATAATCCCGTAGCAATATCAATCGTTCTATTAATAGACCTTTCATTCCGTTTTTATAAAAAGAACTAAGTAAAAATGATGTTAAGCAATCATACAACACATAAAGGAACAAATTCCCTTTATGCAAAGAAAAGAGTTTGACACTTCCATCAATCCTATTAGGGATTTTCTTGTTATTTTAACAACATATGAGGATTTTTTTGTGCAGCGTATAATTATCTTTTGTTGACATATGATCGTCTATTTTTCGACTGAACTAACGTTTTTTACTGTTTTTTTGGAATAATTATTAATTTTTTAAACATCCAAGCGGCACCACATATACTCCGTTTTCATCAACGTAAGCTGTTTGCGTAGCTGTGACAACCATTAAAAATGAAGGCTTTGGATGATTTGTGTTATCAATATCATTAGCTAATTCAATTAGTTTCTTTGATGCTGCTTTTATTTCTTCTTGATTACATAGCTTTACCTCAACTAGTGCCCATGATTCATCTTCAAACACTATAACAGCGTCAGCTTCCCTTTCTGCCTTATCTCTATAATGATATACATTAGCATCAATTGAGTCACAGTATATTCTTAAATCTCTTATAACCAATGATTCAAATAGTAGACCAAAAGTATTCATATCTAAAAACATATTATCTTCAGAAAGATTTAATGCCGCTGTTGCAATAGAAGGATCAACAAAATGTCTAGTATTTTTAGTTCTTATTGCGGTTTTGCTTCTTAAATTAGGATTCCAAGCTTCTAGTTCTTCAATAACAAATAGTCTTTCTAATGCTAAAATATATTTTTTAAATGTATCCTTATCCAATTCATCTCCATTTGATTTCGCATCTTCTCTAATGGTTTCATTTGAAGCTTCTGATGAGATACATCTAGAGTAAGATCGTAATATTTTTTTAGCCCTAATTATGTCTTTTCTTAGTGGGATATCGGAGAGTGAAAAAATGTCTTCATTCACTAATCCACTATAAAATGTTTTCACTTGTTGAAGGGCAATATCTTTTTCTTCACCTATTGAAAGAGGCCATCCACCGCGGCAAATATAAAAAGAATAATCGTGCAATGTTTTATCACATATAGTAGGCTTAAAAATACCATCTTTAAGCCCTATCAAAGATACATTTCCATTGCTATCACCGGCCTCATAAAGAGACATAGTTCTCATAAATTTTTTTATTATTCTCCCTGTGCCAGTATGTTTTTCATTTTCCTCACCGTAGAAAGATTTATCAACAGTTGCATCGGTAACACTCCCTGTCAATATGAATTGTCCAAATGTTCCATTTTCATCTATTTTCTCTTTCAAACTATTCCAAATAAAAGGAATTATTTGCCATTCATCAATTAATAATGGCTTTTGTCCATAATCTAATAGTGTCTCAGGTGATTGTTTCGCAATTGGAACAAATTGATCTCTAACATTTTTTTTCATTAAATCAATTGTGGTTTTTGCATATCGTCTAGCAGTTCTTGATTTGCCACACCACTTTGGACCTACGATTTGTACAGCACCAACACTTCTTAAGTAAAATTCAAGTTTTTTGTCAAATAATCTATCTATATACTTTTTTTCCATAATTTAGCCTCATAAATATTATACACCTTTCTAATTAAATCGCAAGTTTGGATTAAATTAAATCGCAAGTTTGGCAAGTAATTAATCGTTATTTTGGAGCTAAAATAATTATTACCAATCAATCTATTTGATATGCAAGTTTTTAACGAAGGAAAAATCCTTAAGGGGCTTGACACTTAGTAAAAGGACTTTTTTATGAATTTTAAATATTCACAATTATAAAGTTCAGTAGTAATTCAAATAATTTCATACCTTTTTATTACCGAAATAATTTTTAATTACACATCACTGTTAACTTATTTTTATTTAATTTAAGTTTATTTTAAACTAAAATATTTTGTATGAGTAAAAATTTCTTTAAACATCTAAAAGTAGTTACAAAACATAGATTTTTAGTATTTAAATATTCTTGTAAAGTAGGTATACCTTTTTTAGGTTTAATTCATGATTTAAGTAAATATTCTTACAAAGAATTCTCAATAAGTGAAAAAAATTATACTGGTTATCAATCTCCACTTCTAACAGAAAGAAGAAATAATGGCATGTTTTCTGAATGTTTTGTTCATCATACAAATAAAAACAAACATCATTTCGAATATTATATTGATTATTTTGGAGGAGATGTCATCTTAAAGATTATGCCTTATAAATATAATCTTGAATATGTAATTGACGTAATTAGTGCTTCTAAAACTTATAATGGTAAAAAATTTAATAATAATATGCCATATGAGTATTTTAATTCTAAAAATAAGAAATATTTGATGCATCCAGCTAGTAAAGAATTTGTTCTTGTATGTTTAAAAAAATTTAGTGAGGATGGATTTAAACATTTAAAGAAAAAAGATACAAAAAAATTATATGAACATATTAAAAAAAGATACTCTTTAACATATAAAGTACCTTTTTATTCAATTAATAATAAATACGACTTTATTGAAATTACTAAACCTTGGTAATTATAAATTCACCATTTCCTTTAATTATAGCTTTTTTATTTGCTGGAACAAAAAACGTGTCATATTTTTTAAATTTAATATCATTTACCGTTCCTAATCCATCAATAAATGTAATTGAAGAAAATGATTTTTCATCATTTTCTATTACATATTCATTTTTAAATTCAACTTTTTTAGAAGTAAAATACTTACAAGCTCCAATTATTCCTTCATTAAAAGTAATTGGTTCATACTTATTATAATCTATAACTTTTAAAGCTTTAGAAATATGTAATTCCCTTGTATTTCCATTTTTATCTTTTCTATTATAATCATAAAGTCGATAAGTTAAATTGCTATTTTGTTGAATTTCAATTAATGTAACACCCTTTCCAATTGCATGAATTGTACCAAATTTAATAAAATAACATTCACCTTTTTTTACTTTAAAGAAATTTAGTTTATCTAATATAGTTCCATTATTTAATGCTTTTTCAACATCACTTTGAGTTTCATTATTTTTAAAACCAACGTAAATTCCCGCATCTTTTTCATGATCTAGAATATACCACATTTCAGTTTTTCCATACGAATTCTCATTCTTTAAAGCGTATTCATCACTAGGATGAACTTGTACACTTAAGGGTGATGCTGAATCAATTAGTTTGATTAAGCAAGGAAAAAAAGTAAAGGTAGAGACATTGGTTCCTAAATCATCTTTTTTTACAACTTCTTTTAATGTTTTTCCTTTATATATTCCACTATCAACTAAACTAAGTCCATCATCATGAAAAGAAAGTTCCCAAGTCTCACTAATAACGTCTTCTTTACTCTCTTTGCCATATTTTTTAAGGTTAGTTCCACCCCAAATATAGCTTTTTACAGCAGGTTTTAATTTAACAGTATCCATAATTATAGTTGAATAATATATCTATTATTCTTTAAAACTCCTCCATTTTTCTTCACTACATTTATAAAATTTTTATCTTTAAATGTTGAATCTATAACAATCTTATAATTAGAAAATTTATTAATTAAAAAATTAACACATTCTTTAAAAGTAGAATATTCATTCATATATAAAGAAGACACCAAAATCTCATGTGTTTCCTCACTATTTTTTAAAAATATTAATGAATCTAATTTATTAAAAACGTAAATGATTAAGCAAAAATTATCATTTTCTTTTAAGAAATCTCTTACATCATCCTCATTTATTGTTTTATTAAATTTATTAATATGATCAATTATTTCATTAGTTGGTTTTGTTAAATATTTAACTTGGACTTTTGCCATAATTACATTACCAAACTAGCAGCTCCAATTACTCCTGCATCATTTTTTAAAGCAGCACATTTAATTTCAACTTTTGGAGACATCTTCATTCCATAATCTCTTTCTGAGCAATACTTAACAAGTTTATTAATTAAATAATCACCTTGATTAGAAATACCTCCTCCAATTAATATAATTTGAGGTCTAAATATATTACAGAAACTTAAAATACCAACACCTATATATGAAACATACTCATCAACTAAATCACTTGCGACTTTATCGCCTTTTTTAGCACATTCAAAAGAAGTTAGTCCATTGACATTGTTAATATCATTATTACAGTATTCCCACATCATTGATTCTTTATGCTCTAGCATCTTCTCTTTTGTCATTCTTAATAGTGCCGTAGCACTAGCATAAGCTTCTAAACAACCAGTTAATCCACAAGGACATTTAACTCCATCAAAATTAATTATCATATGACCTAATTCAGCGCCTTTAGAATTAAATCCTTCAAATAATTTTCCGTTGATTACAACACCTCCACCAACTCCAGTTCCTAAGGTTAACAAAATGGAATCAGAGTATCCTTTAGCAGCTCCAAATTTAACTTCACCTAATGCTGCAACATTTGCATCATTACTTGCTTTGACTGGAAGATTAAATTCCTTTAATTCATCATATAAATGAAGATCTGTAACTTGAAGATTTGGAGCAATATCCATAATTCCGTTTTCACTATTAATTAAACCAGGAAGACCTACTCCAATTCCTAATATTTCTTTATCTTTATTTTCATTTAATATTTTTCTAATAAGAGTTTTTAAATCATTTACAAAGACTTCATTTCCTTGTCCAACTTTAGTTACAATTGTTGTTTTATACTTTATTTCTCCTAAAGAACTTACAACAGCCCCTTTAAGAGACATTCCACCAATATCAATACCAATATAATATTTTTCCATAATCACTTCCTCTTTTATATTATACAATAT
>JAEDOI010000035.1 GCA_016302065.1 Bacilli bacterium
TTTATTTTCTTTTTTGGTATAAAAATAAAAATATGGAAAAAGAAATATAAGAAATTAAATTAAATTAACAACTAATCAATTGAGGAATATATTAAAGATTGAAATTTATCGGTAACTGATAATAATTATTAACTAGATGCTTATTAACAAGAAATGAAAAATGCTTAAAAGCAATCCTTAAAAAGAACTATTAAATTGCTTAAATTTATTGATTATCACATTTAGATTTTATATACTTTTAATACTTATCAAGAACCATGATATTATTAGTGAAAAAACATGGTAGCAACTCTTTAAATAATATTTTAAAGTAAGTGCTTCTAATAGCAAAGTTCCACACTTTGATCGATAAGCGAAGAGTAAATTTACCTTCCCTTGTGGAAGGCTTTTCTTTTAGGAGAATTTTTATGGACAATATTCATTATTTATTTACAAGCGAATCAGTTTCAGAAGGACATCCAGATAAACTATGTGATCAAATAGCTGATAGAATTTTAGATGCTTATTTAGAAGCAAATAAAAATTCTTTTGTAGCTATTGAATGTTTTGCTACTACCGATACATTAATAATTGGAGGAGAAGTTAATCCAATAAATAAAAATATCGATATTGAAGAAATTGCACGAAATACTATAAAAAGTATTGGATATGATAAAGATGAATATGGATTTAACTATAAAACTGTAAAAATTATTAATTTAGTAAAAGGTCAATCATCAAATATTAGACAAGGTGTTGAAAACTCAAATTACCTTCTTCAAGGAGCCGGAGATCAAGGTATTATGTTTGGCTATGCTAGCGATGAAAGTGAAGGTTATATGCCTCTTCCAATTTCAATTGCTCATAAGTTAGTAAGAACTGCAACTAAATTAAGAAAAGAAGGCAAATTTAAACATGCTAGACCTGATATGAAATCTCAAGTTACAATTGATTATTTTAATGATGAAAAAAGAATTGATACTATTTTAATGAGTGTTCAACATGATGAAGATATAGATATAGATGAATTTAAAGAATATATTAAGAATGAAATTATGATTCCTGTTGCTAAATCCTTTAATTTAAATACAGATTTTAAAGTATTAATTAATCCAACTGGAAAATTTGTTATTGGCGGGCCTGCTGGAGATACTGGTTTAACTGGAAGAAAAATTATTGTTGATACATATGGAGGAAGTGCTCGACATGGAGGAGGAGCATTTAGTGGAAAAGATCCTTCAAAAGTTGATAGAAGCGCTGCTTATATGGCTCGTTATATTGCTAAAAACATTGTAGCTAGTGGAATATGTTCAAGAATGGAAATTCAACTTTCCTATGCAATTGGAGTAGCAAAACCAATTAGTATTAATTTTTCAACATTTAAAACTAGCAAATACAAAGATGAAGTAATTAAAGATATAATTGAAAAATTCTTTGATTGTAGACCTGGAGCAATATGTGAAAAATTTAGTCTTAGAAATCCATCTTTTAAATATGGAGATTTGACAAATTATGGACATTTTGGACGTCCTGATTTAGATTTGCCATATGAAAAATTAGATATGGTTGATTCAATTAAAGAATATCTTTCAAAATTAAACTAATATTTTAAAAGTAAGTTATAATATTCGTATGGGTCAAAAAATTTATTTATATACTATTAATCCTTTATATATTAATTCATATTCAATATTGGTAGATTTTTATATGCCTTTAATTTCGAACCAAGCGATAAGTCTATATTATTATTTAGAAAATAAGGCTAAGGAAAATATAAAAGTACTAGAAATGGAAAATATAATTAGTGAGACTAAGTTTGATTCTACAAAAATCTTAATGATAAGAAAATACCTTGAAGCTGTAGAATTAATTAATACTTATAAAGATAATAATGAGGAATTACATATAGTTTTAAACGGTGTTAAGTCTCCAAAACAATTATTGACAGATATTAGATTTAAAACATTAATTGAATCAATAAAAAATAAAGAAGAAATTGAAAAGTTAAAAGAAAAATATAATTTAAATTTAGATTTTGAATCTAACTTTGAAAATATTTCTTCTTCCTTTAGTGATTGTTTTAATCTTAGTATTAAAAACGATAAATCAGTAGTTGAATCTAAAATTTTCTTACCTTCAAATGATGAATTTAAAGATAAAGTAATTAAATATTTTAAAACTAATTCCAATATTGATACAAGCAGCTGTTTAAGTAATGAAAATATAAAAAAACTATATGATATCTCATCTCTTTTTGGTTTAAATGAAGAAGAAATAGCCTATTATGCTATTAGATTTTTTGATCCTTCATTACCAAACTATTTTGATTTTGATAAGATGATTTTTAGTATTAAGAAGGAAATTTCATTCCATAAAGTCTTTAAAAATAATAACAATAAAAAGATTAAAATTAATAGTGATACAGAGTTTGCAAATTTAATTAATAAATACGAATCAACATCGCCTCGTATTTTCTTAAAGGAAAAACAAAACGGAATTGAAGTAGTAAGAAGCGATCTAAATCTTCTTTTAACTTTAAGAAATAATCTTTCGCTTAGTAATGGAGTAATAAACTGTTTAATAGATTATTGTTTAAAAACTAAAAATGGTGAATTAAATAGTGATTATGTTTTAAAAATAGCCGCTACTTTAATTAGAAAAAATATTACTAACTCTTTAGATTGTTATAATTATTTTTACAATAAGAAAATAGAAAAAGTTAAAAATATAAACGAAGAACAAAAAAATAAAGAAGACAAAAATATTGAAAATGATAAAATATTATTAGATTTAACAGGGGATGATGAAGAATCATTATTTTGATTATGGAATTAAAGAAAGTAAATTATATAAGTGATGAAGAATTAACTAGTTATAAAAAAGAATTATTTAATTCTATTATTAATGATTCTTCATTTTATAAAGAAGTATTATTATCTTCATTTACAAATGAAGATATAATGTCTAATTTATCTTTATTTGATGAATGGAGAAAAAATTTTAATATTGTTAAGAAGATTAAATCATATCAAGATTGCGTAAAATTTAATACTTTTGAAAAATTAATTTTAGTAAGAGATAAGAAATTTATCGATCGAGAATACGAAGTATTACCATATGTTTTAGATAATATTGTTTATAATTCTAGATTTATTGTAAAAGATTTTAGTGATAATTTTAATTCGTTAAGTCTTAGAAATATTGATTCTAAAACCCAATTATCTTTAGTTAAAGCTCAATTAAAAAATAAAAGAAAAATGTTGTATTTTTTAGGAGCAAGTAGAACTGGAAAAACATATTTAAGTATAGCAATTGTAAATAACTTTATTAAAAATAGTGAAGGAAAAGTGGCTTTCTTAAATACAACTATGAGATTTCAAGAATTAATTGACCTTTTATTTAGCAAAAATGTTAATGATAAAAACGAATTTAATAATTTATTAAAAGAATATTCAACATGTCCTCTTTTAGTTCTTGATGGATTAGGAAACGAAAGAAAGAGTGAATTTATTCGTGATTCAATACTTCTTCCAATATTAAAAAATAGGAATAACAATAAAGTAGTTACTATCATTAATTCAAATTACACAATAGAAGAATTAGCTATTCTTTATAGTTTTAATAAAGAGGATGGGAAAATAATAGCTAATACTATTAAAAATATTATCAATTCTCAAATTGAATCTATTGTTGATTTTGGATCTACTCCAAATTTATATTAAAATACTATAAATTGCTATCTATTTGTTTAAATAATTCATCAAGTGATGAATTATTTTTTATAACTATTACATCATCATTTAAAAGATAATTATAATCATTATTTAATTTTAATTTATCTTCAATTTTATATTCATTTCTACAATTTAAGTTTTCTATTTGTTTTTCTTTACTAACTTCAATAACAAAAATTTTTTTAAACATATATTCAAAATGAGCTTTAAATAGAAGTGGAACTTCAATCGCTATTAGATTGCTTGTTTTAATTTCTTCAATTAATTTTTCTTCTAAAACTTTATAAATATATTGTTCTACATTCCTTTTTATTTCTTTATTATTAATCATTATATTTCTAGCTTTTTCTTTACTTATTGGATCAAAATAATCAAAATTCATATGTAAAAGCCCACTAATTTTTCTTTTTACATTTTCCTCTTTATATAAAGAATGAACAATATCATCACTTGAAATAGTTTTATAATTTAATGAAGCTAAATGTTTTAAAACAGTTGATTTTCCACTTCCAATTGGACCAGTAATTCCTATTGCTTTTTTTAAACTATAGTCAATTTGACAATTTGGACAAAAAGTAGTGCCTCGACCATTTAAAAATATTTTATGCATTCTAGTCCCACAGTTAATACAAGGTTTGTCATTTCTTCCATATGCTTTTAATAGAACTTGGAATCTTCCATCAACTCCCTCACTTGGATGAAAAGAGTGGATTGTGCTTCCTCCTTCTTTAATTGCTCTATCTAGAATTATTTTGGAATTTTTAATAATGGTAATTACATTGTCACTACTTAATTCTTTTCCTTTTGTTAAAGGGTTAATATTTGAAGCAAATAATATTTCATCAGCATAAATATTACCAATTCCACACATTATAGATTGGTCAAGCAATAATTCTTTTATAGGTTTATTTTTTGTAATTATTTTGTTGATTATTTTTTCATAATCTGTATCTTTAACATTATTTGCTTCAATTCCTAATGATGAAATCATTTTGACGTTTTTAACGTCTTCTTCTTTTGTTAAATACATTAATCCAAATTTTCTAGTATCATCAAAAGAAAGGTATGTGGAATCAGAAAAAGTAAATATTAATGTAGTAGATTTTATAATATTTTTGCTTGTTAAATATCTAAATTTTCCTTCCATTCTTAAATGAGTAATTAAACAATAGTTGTTACTTAAATGGAAAAAAATAAATTTTCCAAATCTAGTAATAGAAAGAATAGTTTTATTTTTTATATTTTTAAAATCCTCTATATCAGATTGGATTAATCTATTATAAAAAATAGTGTAATCACTTATTGTTTTATTAACTACAAGTGGTTTTAATATATTAATAACAGTTTCTACTTCAGGTAATTCAGGCATAATTATTTAGCATCAAACCAAGTTTTAGCATAACCTCCATCTACTTTTAATTTAACATTCAATTTAATTGAATTTTCCATTATATTTTTAACTAATTTGTAAACTTCTTCTTTTTCTTTATCATTAACTTTAATTAATAATTCATCGTGAATTTGAGAAATAATTTTAGCTTCATAATGATGTTCTTTTAAAGAAGAAGCAACATTAATCATAGCAATTTTAATTAAATCTGCAGCAGAACCTTGAATTGGGGCATTCATTGAAGCACGTTTTGCAAATTCTCTAACTTTATAATCGCTAGAATTAAACTCATTTAAATATCTTCTCCTATTAAATAAAGTAGTAGTGTAGCCATTGTTCATTGCTTGTTGAACAGAAGATTGAAGATAATCTTTGATTTCAGGAAAAGATTCATAAAATGACATTATAATTTCTCTTGCTTCTTTAATTGAGACATCAATTTGTTCGCTTAATCCAAAATCGCTAATACCATAAACTATTCCAAAATTAACAGCTTTTGCTTTTCTTCTTTCAGCACTTGTTGGCTCTCTGTCTAACTTAAAGATTTTTTTAGCAGTAAGAGAATGAATATCAACATCATTATTAAAAGCATCTATTAAAGTTGTGCAATTTGAAAGAGATGCTAAAATTCGAAGTTCAATTTGAGAATAATCTAAACTTAATATATTTAAAGTTGGATCATCGTAAAAGAAACAACGCCTAACAAGTTTTCCTTCTTCATCTCTAATCGATATATTTTGTAGATTTGGTTCACTTGAAGATAATCTACCAGTTGTAGTTAAAGCTTGATTAAATGTAGCATGAATTTTGTTGTCATTTTCAATATAAGGAATGAATCCATCGACATAAGTGGAGAGAATTTTGCTATATTTTCGATACATTAATATGCATTCTATAATTGGATGATCTTTTTTTAATTCAACAAGATATTCAACACTTGTTGAATGTTTTTTATTATCTTTTAATCCTAATTCATTATATAAAACATTAGCTAATTCTTTAGGAGAATTAATGTTAAATTCATGGGTTGCATAAAAGTAAATATCTTTTTTAATTTCATTTAATTTTCCTTTAATTTCCTCACCATATTTAAGTAAGTTTTCTTTATTTAAAGGGAATCCTTCAATTTCAATATCACTTAAAACAATAGAAAGAGGTAATTCTATATTATTAAGTAAATCAAGTTGATTTACTTTCTCTAATAATTCTTTAATATGGTCATATAATTTAAGTGAATAATAAGATTGAATCACAGTTTTTTCTTTATTAGATTCATCAAATAAAGATTCAGAATTTAAACAATAACTTGCGTCAATTTTAAAGTAAGCTAAACATGAAACAATATCATTTTTAATTGTTGGTTCAACTAAATATGACCCTAAAAGTAAATCGAAAAATAATCCTTCTACGTTAATTCCATAATTTTTAAGTACACATCTATTTAACTTAAAATCATAACAATATTTTTTAATTTCTTTATTTTCTAATAATTCTTTAATAGCAATATTGTTTTTAATATTGTTTTCTTCAATATAGTAATTTTTATTATTTATAGTTAAAGCTATACCATAAAGTTTCGCCTTATGGTAGTTTTCATAACCAATATCTACGCTAAATCCTATCTCTTTTATATTTATTGTTGGTAAAGAAGATACTATTTCAAATTCAACTTTTTCATCATTAACTTGTTCTTTTTTAAGTTTGGTTGGTAATTTATTAATTAAATTTTTAAATTCATATTTTGAAGCAAAAGTTGAAATCTTATTAAAATCATATCCTAAATAAATAGTTTCATTTGTGGTAACTGGAATATCATAATCTAAATTAATTGTAGCGAGTTCTTTACATAACTTACCTCTAGAAGCATAATTTGTTAAATTTTCTTTTAAGCTTTTACTACATTCATCTTTATGAATTAATATTTCTTCAAGATTTCCATATTTTATAATTAATTGCTTAGCAGTTTTATCTCCAACTTTAGGAATACCTTTTAAATTATCGCTTGGATCACCCATTAAGCCTTTATAATCAATAATATTAATTGGATTAAATCCCCATTCTTCTTTAAAAGATGAGGGAGTATATTCAACGATGTCCTTTAAACCTCTTTTAATTAATTTAACAGTGATATTTTCGCTTATTAATTGTAGATAATCTTTATCACTGGTATAAATATAAACTTTATATCCTTCTTTTGAAGCATTTTTTGCAACAATTCCAGCAATATCATCTGCTTCTATATTGTCATCTTCATAATATTTAATATTTAAACAATCTAAAAGTTCTCTAGCAATTGGCATTTGTTCAAGTAAATCTTTTGGAGTAGGAGCTCTATTTGCCTTGTATTCTTCATATTTTTGATGTCTGAAAGTATGTTTTCCCTTATCAAAAGCAACAAATATACCATCTTCTTTGTTTAAAGAAGAAAGAAGAGACGTTAACATGTTAGAAAAAGCAAAAATGGCATTAGTAGGAATTCCTTCTTTTGTATGCATTAATAAAGAAGAATCAGGGTTATATGTTGCATAATATGCTCTAAATAATAATGAATTTCCATCTATAACAATAATTTTATTCATTTAACAATTCTCCTTTTTTAATATCTAATATTTTTAAAGTAGCTTCGCCTTTTCTATCTTCTAACATGCAATTTACTATGACTATATCGTTTGGTTTAATTTTATCTCCAATTGAAGAATAAAGAGAAGCAAATATTGTACCTTCAATTTCCATTGAATTATCATATAAACTTATAAAAGCCATAGGTTTTCCTTTGTCTTTTCCATTTTTTATTGTAATTGGTTTAATATTTCTAACATTAGCAATAATAGTAGAAGGATGCTTATAATCCAATTCACTAATTGTTTTAATCTCATTATCTTTAATAGATGATTTGTCAATGTAATTTAATAATGAGTCGCTTATCATAACACCAAGTGCTTCATATTCATTTAAAATTCTTTCTAGAGGGTCATCTTTAACATCTTTAATACTAACTTCATGGATTTCATTAAACATTTCGAAAGCATCAATTGAATCAATTATTTCTTCAACACTCATTTTAAGTAATTTACGGTTATTATTTAATGAGTCAAAACATCCAGCATCGATAAGTTTGGCAATTTGATTACTAGTTATATTAGAATCATTATTTTTCATTCTATAAATAAAGTTTTGTAATGATTCAAATTTTCCATTCTTTTCTCTTTCTTCTATAACATTAATAATTGTTTTAATAGGGAAAGATGTAATACCAGTTAAAGGGAGAAGTAATTTATTGTTAAATTCTTTAAATCTTAAGGTTGATTCATTAATATTTGGAAGAAGAACTTCAATTCCTTGTTTTTTAATTTCATCTAAATATTTATTAAATTTAACATCATTTGAACCATATTGTTGATCTAAAATTGAAAGGTAAAATTCTAATGGATAGTAAGTTTTTAAATAACTTTGCATGACTCCAATTAAGGCATAGCTTACTGCATGGGCTTTAGGAAATCCATAATCTTGGAACTTTTCGATAGTAGAATACATTTCGTTAGCTTTTTTAGCGTCCATTCCATTTTTAATTAATCTAGTAATGAAATCATCTTTAATTTTCTTAATTGTATTATGATCTTTTTTAGATATTGCTCTTCTAAAAGAATCAGCTTCACTAAATGAATATAGAGCTAATTTCCTTGCAATTTGCATAATTTGTTCTTGGTAAATTATTATTCCATAAGTATCTTTTAATATTGGAATTAGACGTTTATCTAAATATGTTATTTTTTCCTTATTTTCTTTTCTTCTTGCGTATGGTTCCATATTTTCCATAGGACCAGGTCTATCGATAGAAATTGTTGCTACAACTTCATCAAAAGAAGTAGGTTTAATAATTTTAATTGCATTAATTGCTGCGCTCGTATCAAGTTGAAAAATGCCCATTGTACGACATTCCGTTATTAATTTATATATGTTTTTGTCGTTTAAATCTATTTTATTTAGATCAACATCAATATTTTTATTTTGTTTAATTAAGGTTAAGCAATTTTTAATAATAGAAAGATTAGACAATCCCAAAATATCCATTTTTAAGAAACCTTGTTCTTCTAAATAATCTTTTTCATATTGAGTTACTAAAGTATTTTCATCAAGGAAAGTAAGAGGGATAGAAGTGAATAAATCATTATTATCTACAACAATCCCAGCAGCATGTAATCCTTTTTGACGAGGTAATCCTTCTAAAAGAAAAGCTATTTTAAATATTTCTTTATAATCTACACTTTCTAACACTTTGTTTTTAAAAGCAGGAATATTATTGTATGCCATCTTTAAATCATATTTATTTTTATTGTAATTATTAGGAATAGTTCTACATAGTTCTTCACCAAGTGGAAGAAGAGATAAAACTCTAGAAGCATCTCTTAAACTTTGTTTTGCTCCAAATGTTTGAAAAGCAATAACTCTTGCAGAGCGATTATAACCATATTTTGAAGTAATATAAGAAAATATTTTATCTCTTTCAACATCACCAAAATCACAATCTATATCAGGTAGTGTTTTTCTATTTGGATTTAAAAATCTTTCAAAAATAAGGTTGTATTTTAAAGGATCAACTTCAGTAATTTCAAGAAGATAAGCAACTAAACTACCTGCTGAACTTCCTCTTCCAGGACCTACTGGAATATTGTTGTTTTTTGCATATTTAACATAATCTTGAACAATTAAAAAATAATCTTGATATCCCATCTTTTTAATAGTTAAAAACTCATAGTTTAATCTATCTCTATAAGCTTGATTATTATCTAAATTAATGTTTCTAATTTTTAATCCTTCTAATATTTTATTTTTTAAAAGAGTAGTGGAATCTTCGTTAATTCCACTAAATTTTAATAATTGGCCTCTTTTAATATTTAAATTAAAGTTAATATTTTTAAATATTTCAAAATTATTTTCTAATTCTTCAAAAGTATAAAACTTTGTAATTTCTTCTTTGTCTTTAAAAAAGAAATCTCCATCATATTTTTTATAATTATCATCTAATGTTGTTTGGTTTTTAATAGCATTTAAAACATCAATTACTAAAGCATC
>JAEDOI010000091.1 GCA_016302065.1 Bacilli bacterium
GGAACAAATCCTTCTTATGATAGCAGTAAGAAATTAACTTGTAATGATGATTTATCAAATATGGATACTTCATTATTTAAGTATTATTGGACAACGGAAGGCGATTTAAAAATTTTAGGTACAGGTTCATCTGTAACTATGGAGCCTGCAGGAAAAAGGGAAACCGCAAGTGGTAGAAATTATGTTCAATTGATTTTAACGAATAATTTAAGTGCGGAAGAGAATCAAAGATTATTGAATAAATTGAAAAACGATAAAGAAAATATAGAAAATGAAAAAATTAATGCAGAAAAACGCAAACAAGATTATGTGGCTGGCGCAGACCAAGTTGGCTGGCATGAAATAATGACAAGATTTGAAGGATTAAAATCAATTTTTTTAAAATCAAAAACTACTTTAATTCATAATCTTGATGAAGCATATTTTACATGGAAAAATTTATTAACATTACTTGAAAATAAAAATATTGTTATAAGTGAAGATTTTGAAAAAGTAACAGATTCTCTTAATGGATGTAGGACTTCTTTATATAATTTTGGTCCAATATCTCTTTTAGGTAGTGATATAGATAATATATATAAAGAATTAACTACCAATTTAAGAACTTATAATTCAGAAGTTTTTACAATTTTAACAAATAAAAAAGATAAAGAATTATTAGATAAATTTAATAATTATAAAGGTCTTATTGAATTAAAAGTTATTCCTAGCTTTGCAAGTAATAACACTGATATAATTCAAATTAAAGAGAATGTTAATAAATTTAGAGATTTTTATTCATTATATGAAGAATTAACTAAATCTTCTATTTACGTAAAAGAATCAGATAGAAATGCGGTTAAAAGATTACTTTGGAAATTTACTTTTAAATTAGAAGGATATTTTGAATCTAATGTAAAATATGCAAGTGATTATTTTAGTGAAACAGGTATAAGATCTAACATTTTAAATCCAACTAGAACAATTTTAAGAAAATATGGCGAAATTAGTGATGATGAAATTTTTTCTACTTTTCCTCTTGATTTAGAAGAACTTGATAAAGAAATTCAAGAATATGCAAATAAACTTGAAGAAATTGAAAAACAAATTACTGCATTAAAGTCTGTAAATAAAACTAATAGTTTAACTATTACTCATATCAAGCCTGTTGTTATAACAACTTCAAGAATAGGATTAGCAAGTCTTGATCAATGGAATGGTAATAAACTTGAAATTGATGAGAAAAATGGACAGTACATTTATGCTCCTCAATTCGGTGCGGGAACGAAAGATGTAGAAAATAATTTTACAGGCGTTCTTATGGGTAAAATTGTTACTAATAGACATGAAGAAGAAGGTTTAATTGGATTATATAAAAGTCAAAGAACTTTCTTTTTAGATGCGCGAACTGGTAAAGCTCAGTTTGGTATGTCTGGGGCTGGACAAATTATTCTTGAACCTAGCTCTCCGCAAGATTTAAAAGATAAAATAGTTAAAGCTATTATAAGAGGCGGCAATTATTTAGATATAGAGTCAGATTTTGAAAAAAATACTGGTTCTGGTATGATGTTTGATTTAGCAAAACCAGAAATAAAATATGGTAGCCGCAAATTTATGGTTGATGAAAATGGTATATTGACTGCAAGAGGAGCGACTATAGAAGGACATTTAAAGGCATTAAGTTTAGAGATTGAAGAAGATGCACAAATAACTGGAACTTTAACATTAGGCGGTAGTTTATCTTTAATAGGCCCCGGTATTACTATTGATGAAAATGGAATGCATTTTGAAAAAGGCGCTATTAAAACAAAAGATGTTGATGGATTAGATGATGCTTTTGCAGAAGCTAGAAAAGAAGTTGAAGCTAATAATGCTGAAATAAAGAAAAATTTAGAAACTTATGATGTATTATTGGGTATTACACCATCAACTGAAATAACAAATAAATATATTATTTCTCCATACTTAGGTACTAGATATTTAAATGCGTCTGGAACGAATTATGCTGTTAGAATTGATCCAGAAAATCTTCAAGGTAAAGATGATTCTAATAAAAAAGCTATTCCTCTTGGAATTTATAAATTAACAAGGGATAATACAAATAAAATAATTGAAGAAAAAATGATTTTTGGTGTTA
>JAEDOI010000092.1 GCA_016302065.1 Bacilli bacterium
TTTAGCTTTCTTAGATAACTTGCTTGGAATAAAAGAGACAGCAAATGATACTCTTATTGACTTAAACTATGATTTTAGAGTATATGATGATCCAAATAAATTAAGGGATGATTTAAGAGAACTAAATAAAATTAATAATAAGTGTAGAATGGTAGCTGGATATTGTTATAATTGGGAAAGTAAGAATGATATACAATTAGATGATATTAATTTAGAAAATGATTTTCATGCAAAATGGAATTTTTCAACAACTGAAACATGGGCAATAGATGAAGATTCTTTTGAGCAGGTTGGATGTATTCATACATCTCAAGGTCTTGAATTTGATTATTGTGGAGTAATAATAGGGAAAGATTTGATTTATAGAAATAATAAAGTTGTTACAGATAAAAATGCTAGAGCAAAATCTGATAAATCATTGAGTGGATTGAAAAAATTTAGTGATCCAATAAAGAAAGCTGATGAAATTATAAAAAATACATATCGTACATTACTTTCAAGAGGACAAAAGGGTTGTTTTGTTTATTGTGAAGATAAAGCACTTAGTAATTACATAAAATCAATTATTAAACAAAAATAAAAATACTAATTTTCATGAATTATTAAATATGATTTCCTTTACTTAATATATATTTTTATATATATTATTTTTCAATGTTAAGATTATATTAATTTTTATTACATACATTATTAAATAATATTTATTATAGTAAAATTACAAAAGCATTTAAGGAGGCTAGTTATTATGAAAAGAAATGTAAGAAATGTTTTGACACTTGCTAGCTGTCTATTGCTTGGTGGAACCATTGCAGGAGGGACAAGTTTATTGACCTCATGTTCAACTACTGAAAATGGTTCACTTGTAATTGATAGTTTACCATTAAAAGTTAATTACAATCTTGATGATACTCTTGATTTAACTGGTTTAGTTGTTTATGGAAAGAAAGCTTATGGAGATTATTTAAGCAACACCGAAAGCGTCTTAATTACTGATTACACAACCAATATTAAACATGGTTCAAAATTAGCAAATAAGGGTGTTTTTGACATTGTTGTATCTAAAAAAGGATATGGATCAACATCTTTTAAGATTAGCGTTGGTGATATTGAAGTAAATAAATTAGTTATTAGAAGTTTACCAAGAAAATTATCTTATAAGGTTGGAGATAAATTTAATTTAAATGGATTATCTTTATCTATTGCAAAATTTGTTAATGGTGTTGAAGTTGGAAATGGAACTAATCTTCAAGAAGGAGAATACCAAACTTCTATTAAAGCTGGACAAGTTTTAGATAAAGAAGGAAGTTTCCTTGTTGAAATTTATAAAGAAGGTTATGAATCAGTTTATTTTCAAATTAGTGTTTTAACTGAGAATAATGATTTTGTAAATATTGTTAATAAACTTAAATATTCTAAAAATTATCAAATGGAAATTTATAATACAGTTGGTACAACTGTTGATGAGAATGGTTTCCATTATAAAGAATTAGTTACAGAAAACTATTTTGAAAAAATTGTTTATCAAAAATCTCAAGCTGATGAACCAGAAGATTTAAGAGGATTGAGTATTCAAAGCGATATTGCTTATGTTAACTATGATAAAGGTGTTTATCAAGTTGACTTAAAAAATAGAATTGAAGAGACAAACGATCCAAAACCTGGAAAAGTTTTAAGTGGAAAAACAAAGTGGTACGAAGCTGATTTAGTTACTATTTTTAACGCTTTTGATCCTGCTACTATTCCAACTACTACCAAGAATGGAAAATTTGTAATTGAAGTAATTCTAGATGAAGGTGAAAGAGAAGCAAATGTTGGTGTAACAAATGAAGATTGGACAAAATCTTTAGAAGCTAATCCATTTGCTGATAAGTTCTTAGCTATTTGTGGCTGGTCAGATTCCTTAATTTCAATTCTTTCAACAATTGAAATTGAAACGAATGGGGAAACATATATTAATATTAGAGGTAATTTAGGTGGATATGGTTATACAACTCTTAATGTTAGTGGCATTGGTTCAACTAAAGAAGATGACTTAGATGCTTATGTTGCACGCACTGATAGAAGTTTTGATACTTCAATTGATGATTGTGTAAAAGAACCTAAATTACTTGA
>JAEDOI010000093.1 GCA_016302065.1 Bacilli bacterium
AACCTTTAGAACAAAGAGAACAAACTATGCTTAAAGGTCGTATAAGTAGCAATATGTACCATGTTAGTATAGACAATGGTAATAATAGTAAATCAATAATTGAAGTACATTTAAAGAATCCTTTAGAATATGATTTTACTTTAGAGAAAGGAAATAAAAATGTCTAACTCTAATAACATAATTCCAAATTTTAATCATACTCTTAAAGTGGGTGATCCAATGATTAAAATGTATGGAAATAAGATAGTAAAATTGGAGTTTGTTTTTAATGAAGATGGAGATGATTTAAAAACAATTATTAATAGAACTTTTAAGGAAGAATTATATAAGAAAAAATTATTGTTTGGAGGTGTATTGGATGAGTTGCAAAAAATTAAAAATGATGGTACCATGCAATCGTAGATATTTTAGACCCCTATCATTAAAAGGGAGGAATAATAATATATGATAGGAAATCAAATCTATAAATGTGCAGATTATTTAAGGCTTTCAAAAGATGATCTTGGAAAAAGTGATGAATCTTCTTCAATATCAAGTCAAAGGATGATAATTAATTCATTTGCAAAACACAATGGTTTAAATCTTGTTAAAGAATATATAGATGATGGTTATTCTGGTGGTAATTTTGAAAGACCTGGATTTACAGAAATGATACAAGATATTGAAAATGGACTTATAAATTGTGTTATTACAAAGGATTTGTCAAGATTAGGTCGTGAAATGTACGGTACAGGTAAATATATAGAAGAATTCTTTTTAGAACATAATGTTAGATATATTGCTATTAATGATTCATACGATTCATTAATTGGTGATTCAATGTTAGGTTTAAGATTAGGAGTTAATGATTTATATTTAAGGGATGTATCTAAAAAAGTAAAATCTTCATTTAGAGTAAAACAAGAAAAAGGAGAATACATCGGATCATTTCCTTGCTATGGTTATATGAAAGATCCTAATAACCATCACAAATTAATTATCGATCCAGAAGCAAGTGAAATTGTTAAATTAATATTTTCACTAGCACTTGATGGTCATGGAGTTTGTGTAATTGCTAAAAAACTAACTGAAAGACAAATTCCTATTCCAATAGTACATAAGAAAGAACCTAGAGGTTTGAAAGTCACAGAAAATAACGGAAATGGTATTTGGAAACATTCTACATTAAGAAATATTTTAACTAATGAAATGTATATTGGTAATATGGTACAACATACACACGAAAAAATTAGTTATAACAATAAAAAGTGTCGTAAAACAAAAAAGGAAGAATACATTGTAGTTAAAAATACACATGAACCTATTATAAGCAAAGAAGATTTTGATAAAGTACAAGAAATAGTAAAGAAAAGACATACAACACCAAAGGAAAGAGATTTTGATAAGTACTTATTATCTGGTTTACTTGTATGTGGTAATTGTGGTCGTTCTTTAGGTATTACATACAAAAGAACTGCTCAAACTCAAACTAAATATACAAGTTGTAATTACTACAATAGAAAAGGAAAAGCATCAGGTTGTACTCCTAATAGATTAAACTACGATTTATTAGAAAAAGATGTAATAAATTATTTAAAAGAAATTGGCGAAGAATTTATTAAACATTATGATATTAGAAATTTAGTAGAAGATTCTGTTTATATCTATAATAAAGATTTATTAGAATTAAAAAATAATGTAGAGGCAATACAAATAAAAATTGATAAAGAAATGAATACAATATCTAGTTTATATAACGACAAATTGGAAGGTCATATTTCGCTAGAGATATTTAAAAAATTATCACAAGATCACGAAAATAATTTGCAAATTTTAAATAAAGAAAAAGAAAAATTAGAGTCTAAATACAATAACTTATCAAATGAACGAGCTGAAATGGATTTTACTCGTTGTAGGGATTTAGTTGAAAAGTATGTAAGTATGAAAGAGCCAAGTAGAACTTTGATTAAAAGATTGATAGATAGCATTGTTGTTTATGATTATGGCGATAAAAAAGAAGTCAAAATCAATTTAAAATTTAAAGTGTTATCTTATCTTGCAAGTACTA
>JAEDOI010000036.1 GCA_016302065.1 Bacilli bacterium
AAAGAATCCTTGAGCGAGAAGCCCCCACTTCTATAAGTGGTGGGAGCATGTCACAAGAATTATATGAAAAAGGCGTTATAACTGAAGATGAATATAATGATAAAAAAGAACGCCTTCTATCTAAATAATATTAGTTTTCCATTTTAATTTTATTATCTAAATTTAGTAAATCTTTTTCTTTAACATCTTTAAATTGAAGCATATATAGTTGATAATATATGCCTTTTTTATTAATTAATTCATCATGATTTCCGCTTTCAATGATTGATCCATTGCTTACAACTAATATTTTAGTAGCATTTTTAATAGTAGAAAGACGGTGAGCAACTATAATTGTAGTTCTACCTTTACTTAACTCATTTAAGGAATTTTGAATAAGCAATTCAGTAGTGTTATCTAAAGCGCTGGTTGCTTCATCTAAAATTAAAATTTTAGGATCTTTTAAGAAAACTCTAGCAATACTGATTCTTTGCTTTTGTCCGCCACTTAATTTAACACCTCTTTCTCCAACTATTGTGTCAAATCCATCTTCTAATGAACAAATATATTCATAAATATTGGCTTTTTTACTAGCTTCAATAACTTGCTCATCTGTAGCATTTTCATTTCCATAAAGAATATTTTCTTTAATTGTTCCATTAAATAAAAAGACATCTTGTTGAACAATTCCAATATTTTTTCTTAATGATTCTAAAGTAAAATCATTAATATTTTGATTATCTATTTTAATCTCTCCGCTTGTTATATTGTAGAAACGAGGTATGAGATGACAAATAGTAGTTTTTCCTCCTCCTGTTGGACCAATTAAAGCAATATTTTCGCCGTGATTTATATCAAAAGAGATGTGATTTAATATAGTTTTTGAATCATTATAGGAAAATGTTACATCTTTAAAAGAGATATCGCCTTTAACATTTTCTAATATTTTAGATCCTTCATATTCGTTTTCTTCAGTTTCGTCCATAATTTCAAGGAATCTTTTAAATCCAGTTGTACCATTTATGAATTGTTCACTGAATTGAATAACTTGATGAACTGGAGAGATAAATAAACTTATAGAAACAATAAAAGTAGTTAAGTCACTTACTTCCATGATTTTATAATAAATAAATAATCCTCCACCTAAAATAATTAATACATTAAAAGCATCAGTAATAAATTGACTAGAAGAGAAGAACCTAGCCATTGCTCCAAATGATTCGCTTCTAGCATTAACAAATTCTTCGTTATAGACATCAAACTTTTTAGCTTCAGTTTTAGCATTTGTATAAGCTTTTGTAACTCTAATACCAGTAATAGAAGATTCAATACTAGCATTTACCTTAGCTATAGCTATTTTTGAATTAGTCATAGCAATTTTCATCTTACTTCTAAAATACAAGGAAATTACTAATAAAATTGGTAACATTCCAAAACAAATTAATCCTAAAATCCAATTTAATATCATTAAATATACAAATGAAGAAATAATTGTAATGGAAGCTATAAAGATATTTTCAGGGCCATGATGAGCAAGTTCGCTAATTTCAAATAAATCATTAGTCATTCTTGACATAATTTTTCCAGTTTCATGATTATCGTAATAAGAATATGGAAGTTTTTCTAACTTGTCAAACATATCTTTTCTCATCTCAGCTTGCATCTTTACTCCCATTACGTGCCCATAATATTGAATAAAGTAACGAAGAAGCATTCTAACTAAATAAATAACTAGAAGAATAATAGAGGCAATAATAATTCCATTAACGTTATTATTAGGAATAAAGTCTTTCATTAACATATTAGTAATGATTGGATAACCAATTCCTATTGCTGCTACTAAAAAAGAAGCAATAAGATCTAAAATAAATATCTTTTTATGTGGTTTATAGTAATGTACAAATCTTTTTAACATGCTATCTTTCATATGTTTTTAATTATATCTAAGAAATAAAAATAATGTAATAGAAATTACATTATTAATAAACATAAAATATAGTAAACAAAAAAATAATTTAAATTATATAAGTGTAATATTAATACATAATGATAAATAATTAATAAAAGTAATAATGATAATTATAAATAAATGAAATGAGACAAATGATTAAAAATAAAGTATAATATTTATATATGGTAACAATTTACACCTCACCAAGTTGTGCTTCTTGTAGAAAAGTAAAGAAGTGGTTTATCGAACAAAATATTCCTTTTAAAGAAAAGAATATATTTTCATCAACTCTTGATGAAAATGAATTAAAAGATATTTTAAGTAAAACAGAAAACGGAACAGAAGACATTATATCTACAAGATCTAATGTATTTAAAGAAGGAAATATTGATGTAGATAACATGTCTATAAATCAGCTTGTTGCTTTTATTAAAGAAAATCCTTCTGTTTTAAAAAGACCAATAATTGTTGATGATCGAAGAGTTCAGGTAGGATATAACGAAGAAGAAATAAGAACATTTATTCCAATTGCTAGAAGAATAGCAGAAGAAGCTTGTAAATATCATTTATCTTCTAGTTGTTGTTGTGAAAACTGTAGTTGTAAAGATAATAAGTGTAAATAAAAATTCTCATCTATCAATGAGAATTTTTTTGTTATATTTATAATTTATTTATTATTTATAATGCTAAACCGACAATTTTCGTAGCATTAAATAATTTACCAAAAATATATTTATTTGAAGCTGATTCGGTTAATGTATAAACTTTTCCATCTTTATAATCTAAATCTTCACTCATGGCTGGTCCTTTAACTTTTTTTGAATAACTATCAAGTTTATAAAGTGGAGCTCCTAAATATGTTTCTTTAGAATCAACAATTTTATCTTGATTATAAACATAATATATACTATCAGCTAAACCATAACTTGTTGAAAGAACAATTCTTCCATCATCTGTAAAACAAAATCCTTGGACTTTATTTCTTATTGAATAAACTCTATAAGGAGTAGATAAATCAGTTAATTTGTATTGGGAACAAATTGCATGATATGTTCCATCATTTGTTTCAATTGGATGGTTTGTAATATAGTTTTTTCCATCGTGAAATTCAGCAACAAAAAGATACTTGCTATTTGCAAATACACAACTTGCTACTCCATCTTCCCCATTTACTTTAACTTTAATAGTTAAATCAATTCTAGATGTAGCGTTTTTTAAATAATTCAAATCAAATATCGATACGTATCCTCCATTAGCTAAAAATACTAAATTATTGCTAATTCCAATTCCACCAACATGACCTTTAAATTCCTTATCATCTTGATATAAGGAAACATATCTTGATTCATTTTTTGTATTTGTTAAATAAATCCTACTAGGTTTATTTGTTTTCATATAACAAGAAGTTAATATTAAATCTTCATCTTGACTAACAGCAATTCCTTGAGGAATTGCATCATCATTTAATCCAGGATTAGTACAAATATTAGTTCTAATTGAATAATATTCATGATATATTCCAAATTTAATAACGTTTAAGCCACCAATTAGTAAACCTACAAGTAAAACAATACTTCCTAAAGTAATCAATATTCCTTTTAAAAACTTTTTCATATTCATCCACCTTTTAATTATTTAATAATATATTATAATGAAGAATATTTCTATTAATATATTTTTTATAAAAATATAATTAAATTATAAACTTAATTATTATTATCTTCTTGATTATATAAATTACTAGCTTTTAAATAATAATCTTTTAATTTATTTTTTAAACTAAGAGGAGAAATAACTTTAGCTTCTGCTCCAAATTCTTTTAAATAAATTTCTAATTGTCTTTCACTACAAAAGAAAGTATAAACATTTTTATTTTCGCTATCTTTAATGAAAGAAGAAGGTTTCATATATAAAATTTGATTTAACAATGTAATCCCTTTATTTGTAAATTCAACTTTAAATTCAAATTCTGTTCCACTTAAAAATCTAACATCTTTTGTAGATAATTCTTCTTTTAAAAGAGATAATTCAGATTTATTAAATTTAAATTTAACATCACTTACTCTTACTTCTTTAATTCTAGATAATCTAAAACATCTTATATCATACTTTTTTAAATTTGAATTAGATGAAACATTCTTACTAAATCCAACAACATAATTAAAAGTATCAACCTTATCTGTAACTATTTTATAAGGTTTAAAATACACTTTATTATTTATATATTTATTATTTGAATCTTTATTGAATAATATTAGATCAACAAGATAATTATTATTACATTTATTTAAAGTATCTATTATATTTTTATAATATATTCTTTCTCTTTTAAAAAAAGGAAGACGAGCATATTCTTCAATAATAGAAGAAAAGAAGGTAATGTGAGAAGGATAATATTTTCTAATTTGTTCATATTCACAATTTAAAATGGAAACAACCTCATCATCAAGATATATCTTTTTAGATTTATCTTTCTTATCTTTTTTCCTATTCAATTCATCTTTAAATTTAGAATTTAAATATTCATATTCAAATTTAATAATTGTATCTTTATCCTTAATATTATTAGTCTTAATAAATTCATTAATTGAATTTATTTCTTTTTCAATTCTTTCTTCAAAATTAGCATTTGCTTCCTTATAGTAAGATAAAAATATAATGGAACAAAATTTTGAAAAATTAGATTTATCAACTTTATAAATAAAGTTTTTAATATCTTCAATTATAATTTGATATGCAAAAGAACTAATCGTTAAATTAATTTCATTAGTTAGTCCATAATCATTTAAATAATTGCTCATATAATTAATATAAATAAAAAAATAAAATATTAAAAGTTAAGAAAATGTTAAATATTTTACATATATAGAGAACAAATTTTTTATAAAAATATAAATAATAGATATAAAAAGGGAACAAATATATATTAAAAGTAGTCATATTTTTTATATTGAATTTACATAATAATATAATTGTCCTTAAGTTAGGAGGAAATTTTATGAAATTCTTAGGTTATTTATTCTTATTTATCGTTTTAATTGCAGGAGGTTTCTTACTTGCTTACTTCCACGTTTTAGATCCAATATTCAATTGGATTGGTAGTTTATTTCATTAATGGAGGAATATATGGATTTATTTGGTTTTAAAAAAAGAAAACAAGAAAAGATAGAAAAAAGAAGAAAAGAAGAGGAAGAGAAATTAAAAGAAAAAGAAATTTCTACCAAAATTAGAATTAGAAGAACTTTAAATGATATGAAACTTCAATCATCAAAACTTGATGGTTTCAAAAAAGATTATATTGAAAAAGCTAGACAAGCAGCATTAATAAATAATAAGCAAACATATAATCTTGCAAAGCAAGGG
The DNA here is from genome assembly GCA_016302065.1 of Bacilli bacterium. Classification (GTDB taxonomy): domain Bacteria; phylum Bacillota_I; class Bacilli_A; order RFN20; family CAG-826; genus Onthovivens. The sequence continues at coordinate 5,294 of JAEDOI010000036.1, forward strand.
TTAAAGTTATGTTTATCAAAACAAAGATTTCTTGATTCGATGGTAGCTAATTTTGAAATAGCTCTTCAAATGAATGAAATGAATAAAGTCATCAATGGGTTTGTCTCAGGAATGAACTTAATTGCTGATGAAATGAAAGGCGTTACGTCTACTATTGATATTGCTAAAGCTCAAGCTGCATATGAGAAAGCACTTGCTTCTAATCAAGGACAATATGAAGCACTTGATGCTTTCTTAAGAGAAGCTGAAGGTAGTATTGAATCATTTGCAGGAAATGAAAATGATGTAAGTGAGGATGAACTTGACATGTTAATTAATAATGAAGCATGTGATAGTGAAGATAGTTTAGATAAAGAAATTGATGAAAAAATTGCAAATGTTAGGCAAAAAATGAAGGTATAGGTATGAAAGATTCAAGACTGTTATATGACACATTTAATATTTATTACAATCGTGGTATTGAAGCTTTAAAAGAAAAAAATTATGAACTTGCAAGAAAGAATTTTCTTTCTGCTAGTGAAACTTTACTTAAATTAGCTAAGGAATCTAGTGGAGAATTAAAGGTTAAAAGAATTGCTCGAGCTGAAGAATTAGTTGAACTTGCTTCAAAAATTGAAGAAAACATTAAAGTAGAAGGTAAAAGATCATATTCTAAAGTAAATTTTAAAGAAAAAAGAGATGATAGTGATGATGAATCTTTAGAATTTGCTAGTAATGTAACAGTCATTGAAAATGATGATAAAACTTTAGATGAATGCTTAGAAGAACTTAATAGTTTAGAAGGATTAGCTAGAGTTAAAGAACAAGTTCAAGACCTTGTTAATCAAATTAAAGTATTTAAAATGAGAAAAGCTTCTTCTTTAGAAGTTCCAGATATTTCATATCATATGGTATTTTTAGGAAATCCAGGAACTGGGAAAACAACAGTAGCTCGTATTATGGGAGGTATTTATAAATCACTTGGCATATTATCTAAAGGTCAACTTTGTGAAGTAAGTAGAAGTGATCTCGTTGCTGGATATATGGGTCAAACTGCTATTAAAACTAAAGAAGTAATTCAATCTAAGGCTCTTGGAGGAGTATTATTTATTGATGAAGCTTATTCATTAAAGCAAAGAGATGATGATTCATTTGGTCAAGAAGCTATTGATACTTTAAATAAGCTTATGGAAGATTATCGTGATGATTTAGTAGTAATTGTTGCAGGATATGAAGAAAATATGAAAACATTTATTGATTCAAATCCAGGATTAAAATCAAGATTTAAAACATTTATTCCTTTTGATGATTATAGTGGAGACGAGTTATTTAATATTATGATTAATCTTGCTTCATCCAAGGGTTATAAATTTAATGAAGAAGCTAAAAACTATGTAAAAGCTTACTTAAGTGACAAAAATTTAAATAATTTTAACGGTAATGCTAGAGATGTAAGAAATCTTTTTGAAGAAATTGTTAATCTTCAATGTAGAAGACTAGCTAACATAAAAAATGCATCTAAAGAAACATTAATGACTTTTATTAGTGAGGATTTACCCTTTCGTAAACAGATAGAAAATATTGATTTAAACAACTGTTTAAATCATAAAGATAACAATTTAAATAATATTAATAAAACTTTAAAAGATGAATTTAAATTTGAATGGAACGACCTTCCAAATGTTAAATTTGATGATATAGCTGGATTAGATTATGCTAAAGAGATAGTTAAAAATAAGGTATTATTACCTTTAAAACACCCAGAAGCCTTTGATGGATATTTAAGAAAAAATGGTGGAGGATTATTTCTTTATGGCCCACCAGGAACAGGAAAAACAATGATAGCAGCGGCAATTGCTAATGAAATTGGAGCTAAATTTTGTTCAGTTAAACCAAGTGACTTACTAAACACTGGCTTAGGAAATACTGAAAAAGCTATTAAATGTTTATTTGCTCAAGCTAGAAGCTATCCTTGCTCTGTAATTTATTTTGATGAATTTGATGCATTAGCTCAAAAAAATACTCGTTCTACACAAAGTAAACAACTTAGAAGCGAACTTCTTGCTCAAATTCAAGGAATTGAATCATATGGAAAAGAGACTGGAAATATACTATTTCTAATTGCTTCAAGCAATAAACCTTATGATGTAGATAGTGCCTTCCTTCGTCCAGGAAGGTTTGGAACTCCACTTTATGTTTCTCTTCCTGATGAAGAATCAAGAAGATATATGATAACTATTCGATTTAATAAAATAATTGAGTTAGGTTTAGTGGAAGTTAAAGATATTGATATTAATTTAATGGTAGAAAGAACAAATGGATTTAACTGTTCAGATATTAGTAATCTGCTTGATCATATAGAAGAAATAAGTGCCATTAGATCAATTGAAGGAACAAATAAATATATTGATAACTTTGACTGTTTAAAAGCGTTAGATGAAATAACTTCATCTGTTCAAGAAGAAGATATTAGAAAGCTTGAGGAATGGAAAGAAATTAATAATTAAAGGAGAAAATATGGAATATATATACTCAATGGAAGATAAATTCTCAGATAATAACTTTGTTACTAGAAGAGAAGAAAATAATATTCGTTATAATTCTAAAGTTAATTTTCCTCTTAATTCATATGTAATTGTAGAAAATAAAAACAACAATGAAATATATGAAGTATATAAAAGTAATGATGGAATAATTAATAAAAAAGAGAAGGGATTATTTAAAAATAATCATTCAGTTGAAAAAGGCTCTAAATATAATATTTATTTTATAAATAAAAATTCAATTGAAGGAAATTATGGTAATTTCTTTAATATATTGCTCGATGGAATCACCTTAAAAGTATATATACGTTTAATTTATAAGTTTTCAGTGTTAGATCCTAAAATGTTTATTACTAAATGTATTGGAACTGACCTATATACTTATCCAAAATCATATTTTAAAAATTATATTAATAAATATATTGGTGATTACTTAATTAAATTAATAAAAGAAGATATTGAAATATATGGATTTGAAAAAATCGTTGTAAAAAACAAAATAGATATTGAATCTTTAAATAATAAGCTAAATGATTTTTCATCTATCTGTGGAGTTAACTTTGAAATTTCAAAGTTAACACTAGAAGAAGATGAAAGAATCATTTCTATAAAAGATGAAATTAATTTAAAAAGATATTTAATTAATCAAATTAAGGGAGAATAATTATGAATAACTATTTTAAAAGAAAGAAAGAAGAAAAAAGAAGTAAGAAATTGAAATTAGTATTAATTGAACAAATAAATTCTATTTTAAATTATACTTATATTTCTCATAATATTGCTTCTAATGCAGATTTATTAAAGATAAAAACTAGACTTGATGATCCTTCTACCCTAATTAATGATTTTCAATACGAAGTTATGTTTAAAGCTTTAGAAGATATTAAAGTCAATATTAAGAAAAATTATAAAGTAGTAGTAGATAATAGAATTAATAAGATTAATAACTGTTTAGCTTCTAAATATATTGAAGTTGATGAAAGTGAAGAAAAAATACAAAATTGTGAAGAACAAATTGTAGTTATAAAAGCACAAGTAAATGATATTAAAAACTGTTTAGATAAAGAAAATAATAGTGGATTAGAAATAAAAGAAAGAATTAATGAAACTATCAAAGAAAGAGATAGTTTCATTAATAAATCTGAACATGATTATATTCTTTTAGATAAAAAAGTAAATGAACTTACTAAAATGTTAAACTATGTAAATAAATCTATTAAAAGCTATAAAAATAGATTAGGAATCTTAGAAAAAACATTAAATAATATGGTTGATATTCAATCAACATTAAAAGATGGTAAGACATTTAAAGAATGTTTAAATCTTGTTAAAGATACTCAAGAAAATGCTTCATATTTTGATCTTGATAATATTAAAAGTGATGTTGAATCATATAAGTTATTAAATGATACTATTCAAAGTAGTAGAGATGAATTAAATAAGCTTATGGATTGTGATTCTGAAGAGAACTTATCATATTACGAGGATGATGATAGTTTAAGATATCAAAGAGCATGTGAAGAAGCTTTGCTTAGAGAAAAAGGAATGGGAAATAATACAAATATTGATAATATTCAAGAGGTAAACAAATGAAATTCAAGTGTCCAATTTGTGGAAATGAAGAAGTAATAGAAGATAAAAACCATAAATTTCATTGTTCGTTCTGTGATAAAACTTTTTCTAAAGAGGATTTAGTCTCTTTAGAAAAAGAAAATAAAGAATTTCATGATCGATATTATAAAATCATTGAAGAAATGTATATTAGTAGTGATGAAAATTATAAAAAATATGTCGAAGAAGAAAGAGAAAAAAGAATATTAGAAGAAGAACAAAGAAAAAAAGAAGAATTAAAAAATAATGAGAAAAACACTACTAATTCCTCATCAAATTCAAATTTTGATTCTGAATCTAAAAACAGTAATTCTTCTTTATCTTTTAAAGAAATGTTTAAAGAAG
>JAEDOI010000094.1 GCA_016302065.1 Bacilli bacterium
GAGGCATTCGCCTAACATAATAAAAGGGCGTATTTAAACGTCCTTTTCTTCATATGGCTTATTCCAAGAGCCTATTTCAATTAAATTCCCTTCAGGATCTGCAATATAACAAGTCCTTTGTCCCCAAGGTTCAATTTCTGGTGCTAATACAGGAATAGCACCTTTATTAACAGCATTATTAAACATTCTATCTACCTCATCAAAAGTATCTACATATAATGCTATTTCAAAATCTTTTCTTCCATATAGTAAAAATAATGTTTTATCTTTAACAAGATATACATTAGAGGTATTTTCTTCTTTTATTTCAAATCCTAAAACATCTCTATAAAATTGAATCATTTTTGCCATATCATTAACAAATAATCCAAAACCATCTAATCTCATAATACTCCTGTTTTTCTTCTATAAATACGTGAAGGACATCCTTCAATATCATTTTCTAATTTATAAAATTCAAAATCATATTTTTCATCAAATCACATTTGGAGACACATTTTTTTAAATGTGTGAGGAAAAATGTTACACCTCTTTTCTGCTAAAATTGTTTTTCTTTTTTGTATTAATTGAAGTTTCTTACAACTAATACCTTCCGATATCTTTTCTCCATTTAATTTCCTGATATCGAAATATCCACTTGATCTTCTTCCAAAAACATAACAATATTCTTTTTTATACTTTACTAAATCGAATAATCTAAAACCATTAACAATATAAGGGGTTTGATTTAATTTTCTTATATGTCCTTTAGAAAATTTAGCTTTATGAATTTGTCTATTATGCTTTCTTTTGAAAACATTATAATAATATATATCGTCTGGTTTAACTATATTTTTTGAAATACACATTGCATCAATACGATGTTCTTTAGGTAATTCGTTTTTAATTCTTAAATTTTTTGTTATATAACCGTATGTTAGTTCAACATTTGAATATATTTCTTTTAATCTATTATATACATTCCATCTCATAATTCCCATAAATGTAGCGTCTTTTAAAACTCTTCCTCTTTTAATATCTAATTTAATTTTTCCTAAATGATAATTTTTATGACATGTTTCACATAAAGTAATTAAATTAAGAGGAGAATCTCCTCCAGTTTTACGAGATTCTATATGATGAACATTTAATATTTTATCTTTATGGTTACAATTAGGGTTTTGACAAGTATGATTATCTCTAAATAATACATATTCTCTTGTATTCCAAAAATCTAGTTGTTCTCCTTCTTGATACTCTTTTCCTTCAATATCAGGCTTTTTAATTTTTTGAGTATCAAATTGAGCAACTTCCACTATCACATTTTTAATAGGTAAAATTTTATGTAATTCTTTAACTATTTTGATATGGGAATTAATTTTTTGTTCAACTGATGGAGCTAACCAATTTTCTTTTCTTTTGCGATTTAAAAATCTAGGTTTTCTATATCTGGTTTTGCGATTTCTTCTACTTCTACGATATCCTCTTCTATCACTTATTAATAGAGCGATATCATTTCTAAGTTCGAATTCACCAGAATAAAGTTCATTATTTTTTGTTGAAGCACTTACGCCTACAACTTTGCTACCACTATCTACACCCAATGATATATCTTGAACAATATTTGTTGTTTCATATAATAATTGAATAGTAAATGGTATTTGTTTTACAACCTTTGCTTTACCTTCTTTTAAAAGTTTTCTAACTTTGGAAAATCTTGATGTAGGCATCAAAGGTTGTTTATTAACATTTAGAACATATACATACATCGTCTTTTCCTCCTAAATTTTAGTTTTTAATGCTTTAAGCCGAGAACTATAACTCGTAAAATATCCTTCGCCAATGTTATATTAACTTTTTACATTTGTATCACTATTCCTACCCATTAGAATTGTTTAAACACAAACAACAGAGCTACAAACTAGGATAAACATTCGTAGGTGTTATGATTAATATAACGTAGTAATTTAATACTTAGGCTAGTCAATAAGCTTTTTCAAGCCTACTATTTCAATAGTGGGTTATTGAC
>JAEDOI010000095.1 GCA_016302065.1 Bacilli bacterium
GGTTCTTACGCTTGATAGGGTATAGAACTAGTAAAATTTAATAAATTAAATATATTGGATGATACCTTTAAAGAGAAAATAGAAAAACATTTCTTAAACAGATTGACTAAATTACATCTTCCGTATAAAATACGTTTGATGAGTTTAAATTTGTTGTTGTTGCCTTCAACAAATCCAGAACTTTCATTAAAAGATATCGCTGCTTTGATCGGGGTGATATCTTTTTTTATGCTTTTAATAAATCCTTGAATACCACTTTTAACATTTTCGATATTATCGTCAATTTCTAAAATCTCACCAGTTTCAGGATTTATATTTTCTTTTAATTCATATTTATTTATAAACTCATCATATAAAGATTCTTTCTTTTCTTTAAAGATATTATAAAAATCATTATATACATTTATTATTTCGTTGATTATTGGATATTTTTCCTTAATCAATGAAATATATTTCTCAATGTTTTTATCCTTTTTAACTCTATCATTTTTTGTTGTAATAAATTTTAATAAATCATTTCGCTTAATAGTAATTAGTCCTGGTACCTCAATAGATTTTTCAAAAGAATTACGATGTAATATTATGTTGAAATTGTTTTTTAATAGTTGCTTAATAAAATATTCGATTGAGTTTTCAGTTCCTAAGAATCCTTTACTTTTTACATATTCTTTAATTACTATATGGTTTATATTATCTCTCGCCATTTTATAAACTATATTACGATATCCATTTAATTTGCTGTTATTTGTTTCATAGTATTTTGGCTTATCGGGATCAGGAAGATCGATATCACTCATTAAATAATATTTTTTAGCAGTTGGTAAGGCTATATTAAATCTTCTAGAAAGTTCAGCATATAATTCTGTTTTCTTTTTAAAATTATGGGTAGAGGCATATTCTTTCAAATCCAAAATTAACTTTATTTTTTTTTACGATTCTCAGCTTGTTTTTTATGACGTTTAGAATTTGAATCTGAACTTTTGTCATAAAACCTGATTATATTACCTTCATCATCAACTGGCGGAGTATCGTCATAATCAAGCTTATCTAATATTTCTTTATCAACTTTTTCTTTTACAAATTGATTATTCGGCTTATTATCTAATATCTTATCATCCAAAATATTTATTTCTTCTGGAATCTCGCGTTTAAATATTTCTTTAAATCTATCAACTAAATTTTGAAATAAATGAAATCTATCCGCTATTTGTATTGCCTCTGGTAGTATTGCTGATATTGCATTTGCGTATGCTGTTGCTCTATCACGTGCTACCATTTTTATTTTCTTATGATTCTTAAGCCATTCTTTTAAGGTTTCTCCATCTCTACCATCAAGAAGTGCTAGCATACTATGATCTTTCATATCATATACGACTGTTGCGTATTTCATACCTTTTCTAATTGAAACATCATCAATACCAACACTTTCAATGTCTACATTATCTGATACTTCAATATTTTGGTATAATCTTCTAACTGTGTCATTGCTGACGTTTATTCCAATTAATTTTAATATCTTACTAGTTGTTTCATCAGATAAAAATAAGGATATAGCGAATATTAAACATTTGAGTTCATATGTAAACTTTTGTTTAGGTCCGCAGTATTTAATATCTTGCCTAAATATCTTTGTTGGACAATCATTATTTAAACACTCAAATTTATACAAATTAACATTGATATATGTTGGTTTTAAATTAAAAGGAATAAATTGTATTGTCCTCGTACATGTTGCGTGAAGCTTATTGCTGATAGCACCACAAGTAGGGCATGCACATTTTAGTATCATAGATTTTAAATAATAAATATTTTTATCTTCAAATTCTTTATAATCATACACCTTAAAATCATTACCAAATATATTGTTATTAACATTAAAAATGTCATATTTTTTAAATCCCATATTATCAACTCTTTTCAATATGATTATATCACAAAAACCCGATTATGAGAACAATGCAATCAAAAAAATAAGATGATTATATTTCAAATCATCTTACAAAAAGC
>JAEDOI010000008.1 GCA_016302065.1 Bacilli bacterium
GGTGGTAAAGCTCAAAATGGTGGTCAAAGATTTGGTGAAATGGAAGTTTGGGCTCTTGAAGCATATGGAGCAGCTTACACACTTCAAGAAATGATGACTATCAAGAGTGATGATAAAGTTGGTAAGAGAAGAACTTATGAATCAATCGTAAAAGGAAAAGATTTACCAAAACCATCTATTCCAGAAGCATTTAAAGTCTTAACAAGAGAATTAATGGGTCTTGGATTAGACATCAAGTTAATGGATAAAGATAACAAAGAAATTAACATGGATGCTATTGCTCGCCAAGCTCAAAAAGAAGAACATATCAGTATGCAATCAATTTATGGTTCAAATCAATCTGCTAGCAGTGAAGATTCAATGTTTGCAGATCCTACAATTGATGATGATGTAATTTTACATTAGTTTTGGAGGTAGAGAAAAATGTTTGATATAAATGATTTAGCTAGCATTAAAATTGGATTAGCCTCTCCTAAAGTAATTATGGAAGAATGGTCTAAAGGCGAAGTTTTAAATGCTGAGACCATTAATTATAGAAGTCAAAAACCTGAACCAGATGGTTTATTCTGTGAAAAGATTTTTGGGCCTAGCAAAGACTATGAATGTCATTGTGGAAAATATAAGAAAATTAGATATAGTGGAGTTGTTTGTGAAAAATGTGGTGTTGAAGTTATATCTAAAGATGTTAGAAGAGAAAGAATGGGCCACATTAAACTTGCTTCACCTTGTTCTCATATTTGGTATTTAAAAGGTACTCCTTCTAGAATTGGTTTAATTCTTGATATTAATCCAAAACAACTTGAAGAAATTGTTTATTATAGTGCTCATATTTGCCTTGATCCAGGTGAAAGTAAGATTCTTGTTCGTTCTGAAAACGATAGAGATAGAGACAATAGAATAATTGATGATAGAAATGGTAAAGAAATTTTTATTGCTGTTGTTAAAGAAGCTCTTGATAAAATCGGAGATGAAAATGACAGTGAATATATCTATGGTCAAAGATTACTTGAAAAATTACAAAATAGAAATGAACCTTTTGACTTCTTCAATGTTTCGGCTTTTATTGAAGAGCATTTAAAAGCTGAATTTGGAAGTGGTGCTGAAGCTATTGAAAAATTATTAACTCGTGTTGATCTTGACAAAGAATTTGAAAAGGTTAAAAATGAAATTTCTACTGCAAAAGGTCAAAAATTAATTAAAGCTACAAAGAGACTTGAAGTTATTGATGCTTTTAAAAAATCAAATCAAAGACCAGAATGGATGATTCTTGAAGCAATTCCTGTAATTCCTGCTGATCTTAGACCAATGATTATTCTTGATGGTGGAAGACCAACTTGCACTGACCTCAATGAATTATATAAGAAAATTATTACTCGTAATAATCGTTTAAAGACATTAATAAAACAATGTGCTCCTGAAGTTATGATCACTAATGAAAAGAGACTTCTTCAAGAGTCAGTAGATGCTTTAATCGATAATGGAAGACGTAATGGAAAACCATCAACCGATCCAAAAGGAAGACCATATAAATCACTTAGTGGTGCTTTGAAAGGTAAACAAGGAAGATTTAGACAAAATCTTTTAGGAAAACGTGTCGATTATTCAGGACGTAGTGTTATTGCTATTGGACCAGACTTAAAGATGTATCAATGTGGAATTCCACGTGAAATGGCTATTACTTTACTTAGACCATTTATTGCTGCAATCCTTCTTGAAGAAAAGAAAGCTTTAGTTTTAAGAAGTGCTGATGAAAAAATCAATAGAAGAGATGCCGATGTTTATGACATTGTTGAAAGAATTATTTCAATGCACCCAGTTCTTCTTAACCGTGCTCCTACTCTTCATAGATTAGGTATTCAAGCTTTCCAACCAGTTCTTGTTGAAGGAAGAGCAATTAGATTACATCCACTTGTTTGTACCGGATTTAATGCTGACTTTGATGGTGACCAAATGGCAGTTCACGTTCCACTTTCAAAAGCTGCTCAAGAAGAAGCTGTTAACTTAATGCTTGCAAGTAATAATATTCTTGCTCCAAACAATGGAAAACCTATTGTTACTCCAGGACAAGATATCTTAATTGGTAATTACTATCTTACAATGGAAGCTACAAAAGAAGATTTTGAAGAACAAGCCAAGAAATTTGAAGAAGTTAATGACTTTGAAGAAGCAAATAAATATAGAGAATATGCTAAATTAGAAGGCAAAGTATTCAAAGATATGGACGAAGTTGTTAAAGTTTATGAAGAAGGATTAATTCATCTCCATACTCGTATTGCAATTCGTGGTAGCTCAATGAAGAAAAAATCATTTACTGATGAAATGATGAATAGCTATCTTGTTACAACTGTTGGTAAAGTAATCTTTAACTTTGCTTTCCCATCAGATTTTCCATATATTAATGAAAGCAAACAAGGCGATTTTACAAAAAATGATGAAAAATTCTTTGTAAAAAGAGGAACCAATATTAAAGAATATATTGAAAATCTTCCAGTTCGTGATCCAATTGTAAAAGATGATATTAAAAAGATTATTAATGCTCTTTATCTTAAATATGGAACTGAAAAAACAAGTGCAATTCTTGATAAAATTAAAGACCAAGGTTATAAATATTCAACCACTAGCGGTTTAACAGTTGCCTTAAGCGATATTAAAGTTATTCCTGGTAAGGAAAAGATTATTAAACAAGCTGAAGCTTTAAATGACAATATTGCTAATTTATATGAAGAAGGCTTCCTTTCTGATGAAGAAAGACACAATCAAATTTGTGATGTATGGAAGAATGCTAGCGATAGAATGAAGGATGATGTCAAAAAGATACTTGGAACTGATATAAGAAATCCACTTTGCATTATGTGGAAATCTGGAGCCAGAGGAAGTGACTCTAACTTCGCACAACTTATGGGTATGAGAGGTTTAATGAGTTCTACTAGTGGTGAAACTATTGAAATTCCTGTTAAATCTTGTTTCCGTGAAGGACTTAATGTTAGTGAATTCTTTACAGGTACCCATGGTGCTAGAAAAGGTGGTGCTGATACCGCATTAAAGACTGCTGACTCTGGATACTTGACAAGAAGACTTGTTGATGTTTCTCAAGATGTTATTGTTAGAGAAGTCGATTGTCATTCAGATCATGGAACAATTGTAAAAGCAATATTTAATTCTGATGGAAAAGAAACTGTTTCACTTAAAGATAGAATTGTTGGAAGATATTCCTGTCACGATATTATCAATCCAAAAACAAATGAAGTTATTGTTTCTGCAAACACATTAATTAATGATGTAAAAGCAAATGAAATTATAAATGCTGGAATATTAGAAGTTGAAATTAGATCATTATTTGGTTGTGAAACTAAAGATGGTGTATGTCAACATTGTTATGGTATTAACCCAGCAAATGGCACTCCTGTTAAGATCGGCGAAGCTGTTGGTATTATGGCTGCTCAATCAATTGGTGAACCTGGTACCCAACTTACTATGAGAACTTTCCATACAGGTGGTGTTGCTACAACTGGCGATATTACTCAAGGTCTTCCAAGAGTTCAAGAATTATTTGAAGCTAGAAATCCAAAAGCCAAAGCTATTATTTCTACAATTAGTGGTGTTGTTCAATCTGTTACTGAAAAGAATGGCATTTCAACAATTTATATTACCAATGATGTTCAACCTGAACCTGTCAAGTTTGAAACAAACTATGGCGCTAAGGTTAAAGTTAAGAAAGGCGATAAGGTTAGTAGCGGAGACAAACTTACTGAAGGTTCTATTTCTCCAAAAGAATTACTTAACTGCTCATCAGTTAGTAAGGTAGAGGAATACATTGTAAGTGAAGTTCAAAATGTTTACTATGGTAATACATCAATTAGTGATAAACACATTGAAGTTATTGTACGTCAAATGTTAAGAAAAGTTTTAATTGTTGATGGAGGAGATACTTCTTTAATTCCAGGTAGTAGAATTTCAATTGTTGAATTCACAAAAGCTAATAATGAAGTATTACTTGCTGGAAAACACCCAGCTGTTGCTAAACCATTAATTCTTGGTATTACAAAAGCTGCTCTTGAAAGTGATTCATTCCTCTCAGCTGCATCTTTCCAAGAAACAACGAGAGTTTTAACTGATGCTGCTATTAAAGGTAAAGTCGATACGCTTCACGGTTTAAAAGAAAACGTCATCACTGGTAAATTAATTCCAGCTGGTAGAGGTTTATTAAATGTTGGTGAAAGAGATTCATTAATTGATGAATTCGATGTTACTGAAAGACTTAACCAAGTCAAGAAGTGCTATATCGGTGTTCATGATGCTGATAATACTGAAGAAGAGGTTGATGAAAATCTTAGACATTGGCAATCTTTAATCACAGAAAGAGATGATAAAGAAAAAGCTGAACTAGCTAAATACAAAAAGTCTCAATTAAGTGAAGAAGAAATATATGAATAATTTAGAGGTGGAGCAATCCACCTCTTTCATTTATTAAAAATCTATATGAAATACTAAATATTTCAGTTTTTATATGATAAAATATCTTTATGGAAAAAGAGATAACAAGAGTAGAGAAATTTAAAGAATATCGCAAGGAAATAGATGAGTCCTATAGTGAAACGAACAATATAAAAGTTTTAGAAACTTCAAAAAAAGAAAAATCTATAAAGCAACATACAATTTATGATGAATATAAAAAACAAAAGAATAAGAAAGCTGCTTTATATGTGTCAATTTCAGCTCTTTTTGTTTTGCTATTGCTTGTTGGTTTAATTTTATTTATTGTTTTTAAGGGGAATTTATGAGTTGTATTAGTGTAGCTATTGATGGACCTTCAGCTAGTGGGAAATCAACAATTGCTAAATTATTGGCAAAAAGATTAGGTTTTATTTATATTGATACTGGTGCAATGTATCGTGCTTATACTTTAGCTTGCCTAAAAAATAATATTGATTGTAAGGATGAAATTGCTTCTGAAGAATTAATTGGCAAAATTAAAATTGGATTCAATGAATTAAATCATGTAACTATCGATGGTCTTGATGTTGAAAAAGAAATTAGAAAAAATGATGTTGCTGATAATGTAAGTTATATTGCAAGTTATAAAAATATTAGACTCTTTTTAGTTGCTTCTCAAAGAGAATTTGCTAAAAATAACAATATTATTATGGATGGTAGAGACATTGGAACTTATGTTTTAGAGGATGCAACAATTAAGTTTTATCAAGTAGCTGATGTTAACGAAAGAGCTAAGAGAAGATATAAAGAAAATATTGAAAAAGGGATTGAAACTACATTTGAAGATTGTTTAGAAAATTTAAATAAGAGAGATTACATCGATTCTCATCGTTCTTTTTGTCCTTTAAGAAAAGCTGAAGATAGTATTGAAATCAACACAACAAATTTAAATATAGAAGATGTTTTAAATATGATGTTACTTTATATGAAAGAAAGGGGATTGCTAAATGAATAATCATAATCTTTTAGCAATTGTTGGATCTCCAAGTGTAGGAAAATCTACTATATTTAATAGGTTAATTGGAGAAAAGAAGTCTATTATTGAAGAAGAAAGGGGTGTCACTAGAGACAGAATTTATGGTGATGCTGAATGGCTTAATAGACATTTTAAATGTGTTGATACTGGTGGAATTGAAGTAGAAAATAGACCTTTCCAAGAACAAATTAGAATTCAAGCAGAGATCGCTATTGAAGAAGCAAATGTAATTCTTTTTGTTGTCGATGGGCAAATTGGAGTAACCGATGATGATAAATTAGTTGCTTCAATTTTATATAAATCTAATAAACCTGTAATTTTGGCAGTAAATAAAATTGATAATAAAGAGTCTTTAAATAATATTTATGAATTTTATTCTTTAGGTCTTGGTGAACCTATTCCTACAAGTGGAGTTCACGGTATTGGAATTGGAGATATTTTAGATAAAGTCATTGCTTGTTTTGAAAATGAAAAAGAAGAAGAACCATATGAAGGCATTTCTTTATCATTAATTGGAAGGCCAAACGTTGGTAAATCTTCTTTATATAATTGTTTATTAAATGAAAATAGATCAATTGTTTCTTCAATCGAAGGAACAACTAGAGATGCAATTGACACTCATATTAAAAGAAATGATCAAGACTATTATATTATTGATACGGCAGGACTTAAAAAAAGAGGTAAAATATACGAATCTATTGATAAATATGCCGCATTAAGAAGTTTAAGAGCAATTGAAAAGAGTGATGTTGTTTTACTGGTTATTGATGCTGAAGCTGGAATTCAAGAACAAGACAAACATGTTGTAGGTTATGCTATTGAAGAAAAGAAAGCGATTATTATTGTTGTAAATAAATATGATTTAATTGTAAAAGATAATAATACAATGAATGAATTTATTAAAAAGATTAGAAAAGAATTTAAGTTTCTTGATTATGCTCCTATTGTCTTTACAAGTGCAGTCACAAAATTAAGAATTAATGAATTATTTAATAAAATTGATGAAGTATATGAATCATATACATATAAAATTCAAACTTCAACTTTAAATAAAATTATCGAAGAAGCTCAAGTTATGAATGAAGCTCCATTATTTAATGGTGGAAGATGTAAAATTTATTATGCTCAACAAGTTTCGACAAAACCTTTAAGTATTGCATTATTCTGTAATGATCCAAACTATATGCATTTTTCTTATCTTAGATATATTGAAAATCAAATTAGAGATTCGTTTTGTTTAATTGGTTCTCCAATTAATTTGATTTTAAGGAAAAGAAAATGAAAATAGGTATAATCGGAAGTGGTAGTTTTGCTTTAGCTTTAAGTAATATTTTATGTGAAAATAATCATGAAGTATTATTA
Organism: Bacilli bacterium; assembly: GCA_016302065.1. GTDB lineage: Bacteria > Bacillota_I > Bacilli_A > RFN20 > CAG-826 > Onthovivens. Next base: position 6,833 of record JAEDOI010000008.1, read on the forward strand.
TATTCAAAAAATGAATCAACAAAAGAAGAAATAAATCATTTTCATACTCATAAAAAATATTTAGGAGAAACTACTTTTAATAAGAATATTAAATGCTCTTGTCAATTAGAAAGTGTTGTTAATTATTCTTCAACCATTTTACTTTGTATCCCTTCAATTTATATTAAAGATACTTTAATTGAAATTAATCAATATATTAAAGGAAAGGTAGATATTATTAATGGAATTAAAGGACTAGATTTTGAAGATAAATTAACTATTCAACAAGTTATTAGAAAATATATAGATTTTAATAAAATCAATTCAATTACTTCTTTATTAGGTCCTGGATTTGCTAAAGAGATAATAAATCACAATTTAACTTTAGTTTGTGCTTGTTCATCTTCTTTAGAAGCTGCAAAAAAAGTTCAATTATTATTTTCAAATGATTATTTTAGAGTTTATACTTCTTTAGATGTAATTGGAGCCGAACTTTATTCATCATTAAAAAATGCTATCGCTATCGCTAGTGGAATCTGTTTAGGCTTAGGATATAACGAAAATACTAAAGCTGCTCTTATCACTAGAGGCTTAAAAGAAATGAGAGAAATAGGTAAATTATTTAATGCTAAAGATGACACATTTTATGGACTTACTGGGATGGGAGATTTAATTTTAACTTGTAATAGTAAAAATAGTCGTAATTTCTCCTGTGGGTATCAAATTGGATTAGAAGATAGTAGCGAGAACTTCTTAAAATATAATACAACTACTGTTGAAGGATTGAATACAATTAAATTGGTAAAATATATAATTGATGAATATAAATTAAATTTACCAATTTTAAATTCATTATATTTAGTTATATATGAAGGAGTAAAACCTTCTATAGTTATTAAAGAATTAATGCTTCGTCCACTTAAAGATGAAGATTAATGTAGATTAAAATTAATTTTTAAGTTATTATTTAAATACAAATTTAATTAGGAGGTTGTGTTTATGAACAAACTAGATTTAGTAAACGCCGTTAGTGAAGCTTGTTCAATTAGCAAAAAAGATGCCGATGCAGCAATTACAGCACTTCTTTTAGAAGTTGGCAAAGCATTAGAAAGAAAAGAAGAAGTAAAACTTTCTGGATTTGGAACTTTTTTAGTAAAGGATAGAAAAGGAAGAGTTGGAACTATTCCTGGAACTAATACTAAGATTAATATTCCAAACACAAAAACTGTTGCATTTAAACCTAGCAAACAATTAAAAGAGTTAGTTAAGTAATAATAATTCTCTAACTAAGGTTAGAGAATTTTATTTAATATATGGATGAAATTTTTAATTATTTATCAAATACTTTTATTTTGAATGGATTTTCTTTATTTATGATCGGTTCATCTTCAAGAGATTATCTTTTAAATAAAGAAATTTCTGATTATGATTTTGTAACTGATGCAACTCCTACTGAAATAGAAAAGTTTCTAAATGTTGATTCAACTTTTAAAAAATTTGGGGTTGTAAAATTAAAATATATGGGAAAACATATAGATATTGCAACTTTGAGGATGGAAAATGATTATATAGACAATAGACATCCTAGTAATATTACATTTGTTAAAGATATATTTTTAGATTATAAAAGAAGAGATTTTACAATTAATTGTATTTATATAGATTATAAGTATAATGTGATAGATCCAACAAATATGGGAGTTAAAGACTTAAAAAATAAAATTTTAAGGTTTATTAAGCCAATTGAAATAAGTATTGCAGAAGATCCCTTAAGAATTTTAAGAGCTTTTAGATTTAAAGAGCAATATAATTTAGCATTTGTTGGTAATGAAGAAGAGATTTTATTTAAACATAAGGATTTGTTAAATAAAATTAATAAACAAAAAATATTAGAAGAAAGAAGCAAATATAAGAAAGTTGGAGGTAAAAAATATGATGAATTATTCAAATAACGCTTTAAATTTTTCCTATCTTTTATTGGATTATTATAAAGAATTAAACATTAAAGAGAATGAACTAGCTGTTATTTTAATGATTGATCACCTTTTAAGTCAAGATAATGAATTTATTACTAAAGATGTTTTACAATTGAAGATGTCATTATCAAGTAAAGAAATAGATAATGCTATGACTAGCTTATATCAAAAGAAATATATTGAATTTGTTGTAGAAAATAATACTGCTAAAACTAGCATTAGACCTTTAAAGAAGATTTTATATAAAAAATTTGAACAATCTATCTTTAGTGAAGAAGAGTTAAAAAGAAATGAAGAAAGCGTCAAGTTAAGGGAAGAAGTTTTTTCTCTTCTTGAAGAAATTTTTTCACGTTCTTTATCTCCAATTGAAATTTCAAGAGCTGATGAATGGATTAAGGCTAATGTCGATAGAGATATTATTATCAATTCTATTAAAGATGCTAAGGTTAGAAACGAGCTTTCAATTAATGCAATTGATAGAATTATTATAAATAAAATTAGAAGTTTAAATAATTAAAAAATGAAAAAGAGTGAGGAAATAGTAGAATATTTTGATAAATTGTACCCAAATGCTAAATGTGAATTAACTTATAATTCAGATTATGGTTTTTTAATTGCAGTAATGTTAAGTGCTCAATGCACTGATAATAAAGTAAATAAAGTTACTCCTATTCTTTTTTCTAAATATAAGTCTTTAGAAGAATTAGATAAAGCATCACTTAGTGATTTAGAAGAAATAATTAAACCTCTTGGATTATATAAAAATAAAGCAGCTAATATTAAATCAATTACTCATGATTTATTAACAAAATTTAATGGAAGTGTCCCAAAAGATAAAAAAGATTTGATGTCATTAAGTGGAGTTGGAAATAAAACTGCAAATGTTGTTCGTATTGAATTATTTAAAGAAAAAGAGTTTCCTGTTGATACCCATGTAAAAAGAGTTGCTAATAGATTAGGTTTAAGTAATAGTGAAGATGTTAATGTAATCGAAAAAGACTTAAGAAATACATTTAGTGATGAATTATATATAAAATTGCATCATCAGTTTATTTTCTTTGGAAGATACAAATGTAAGGCTATTTCTCCCATTTGTAATGATTGCCACTTGAAAAAATATTGCCAAAGATTTAAGAAATAATTTTATCAATTTCTTTTAAATAATCGATCCTAAAGTTTAAATTCAACGTGATTTCGTGGTTCTTTTCTTTAAAATAAGTTAAGGGAATCGAACTTCTTTTTGAATTATTTTTAATATAATCATTAATTTCATTTATATATAAAAGATAAAATTTTTCTATTTTAGTAAAATAAAAAATAATAAATCCAATACCTTGAAAGTCATTAACTTTTGTAAGGTGATTTAGTTGATATTCCTTAATATTTTTTAATGGAAATGAAGTTGTGGAAGTACATTCTTTTGCTTCAAAATCAATATATTTTCCTTTATAAATTCCATTATAATCAGTAGTTGATTTTTCTTTAAAAAAGGCTTTTTCAATATATTTTTTATCTGTAGATAATTTAACAATTTGAATAGGTGTAGGTTTTTTATATATTAATGCGATATTATTTAATCGATAATATTCATTAGTATTATTTATTACATCTTCTAAAAACATCCCTTTATTTTTATTATTAATGTTTTTATTTACGTTATCTTTTAAAGAAAAAGGATAATTGATCATTATAATTCGTCCTCAATAAATTCATTAAAGTCATCAATTGTTACTTTACCTTCTTTATATAATTTAGATAAAGTTTTAGCAATTGGAGCAGGAAATGATGTATATTTTTGTATAACTTTTGTATATTCTTCTTTTAATATTTTTTTATTTTTTAAAAATGCTTCATATAACATCATTAAATTAATAGCATCAGTTTCAGGATTATGAATATCTTTTTTTGGTGTTACTTTAAATACTTTTAAAGCATCTACAAGCGAAAGAGTTTCATTCTTATAAGATTTAACAAAAATCTTTAAAATAGATGAGAAATCAATATAATTTTTAAATATTTTTGTAGTTAACTCATTATCATTAATGTTATTAATTTCATTAGTACAGTGAAGCAATCTCATATCAAAATTCCCATAACTTATAAATTTAATATCTTTTGAAATGTTGCCTATATATTTTTGAAATTTATCCAATGCTTCTTTATATTCTATTCCGTTTTCTAAAATAAATTTGTCGGTTAGTCCAGTGATATTGCTGACGATTGGTCCAATTTTATCATTAGCTTTTATATAAACTTTAAAAGAATTATATTTTTTCATTATTTGATTTTTTTCATCAATATCAACTTTAATTGCTCCTAAAGCAACAATTTCTTGACTAAATTGAGTACCTTCAAAATCAAAAAATACAATTGTTCTAGATCCTTTTAAGGCGTTAGTTAAAACTTTCATACTAATATTGTAAATATTTTTTCTTATTTAGTATATAAAAATATAAAAAATAGCGTCTTGTATTATAGATGATACAAGTTAAGCATTTAAGTAAGAGTTATAAAAGAAAAAATAAAACAAACGTAATATTAAAAAATGTAAATATTACATTATTTGATGTTGGATTAGTTTATATTATTGGTCCTAGTGGATGTGGCAAATCTACTTTATTAAATATATTTGAAGGTATAGATAATGATTATGAAGGAGATGTTTTTATTAACGATACTAACATTAGAAAATTAAAAGGAAAAGCAAAAAGGATGTTTTTTAAAAATAATATAGGTATTGTTACTCAAGCAAGTAATTTATTTGAATCTTTGACTGTTTATCAAAATTTATTATTAACTTGTTATATAAAAGGTATTAATAAAAGTATAATAGACGAATATTTAAAAAAATACAAACTTGAAAAATTGAAGAATCATAAAGTTTCCACATTAAGTGGAGGTGAAAAACAAAGGATTTCTTTAATAAGAGCTATCATTAATAAACCAAAAATTATATTTGCAGATGAACCAACTGGTGCTTTAGATAAAGATAATGCACAAATTTTAATGGATGAACTATATGAATTATCAAAAACGACACTTGCAATTGTTGTAACTCATAATCTAAATTTAATTAATGAATATAAAGGATCAATTATTGAAATTAAAGATAAAGAGGTAGAAATTAAAGAAAATTTAACAATTAATACTAATTATGTTAGGTATTCAAAATTAGTAAAAGAGAAAGATTATAGTAATTTATTTATTGATAGTAGTTTTAAAAGTAATAAAGCAAAAAATATTATCTCTTTTATTTCATTATTTGTTGGATTATTTTTAATTTTTGGTAGCTTTAGTTTAAATGAAGGGTTTAATTTAAATAAAGATAATATTTATGAAAAAAATATAAATTCTAATGTTGTTAAGATATATAAGAATGATTATGAAGATATTTCTAAAAGTAAACTTAGTTTAGTTAAAAAGAAAAGACCATCAATTGAGAATATACAAACTTTTTTATGTTCATTTGAAAATATTAATATTTATTACAATTTTGATTTTTATATAACTAATAAGTTCATAAAAATAAATAATATTGAGAGTAAAGAATATAATTTAAAATTTTACTTTAATTCTTCATATGAAAATAAAATTTTAGTTAATGATATAAAAAAAGAAAATATTGATTCGATTTCAATAACTTTAGATAAGTCTTTTCAGTTTTTTGAACCAACTTCTAAATATAAAACAAATGAACGTTTTTATTTTGAAAATACATATAATTCATTCAATATAATTAAAGAATTTAAATATTTAAATGAACCAACAATTTACTTACCTTATTTTTATTTTTTAGACTATTTACGAAATAATATTGCTACTCAAATTAGCAGAATGACTAGTAAAAAAATTAGTTTTTTAGATTTAGTTTATCTATGTTTAGATGATTCAAATATTAGCTCATATTCAATGTATGTTGCAATTTCAAATAATGATATTAAAAGAATTAGAAATTTAATGACTAATATTTCAAATTCAAACAAACCTATATATAAGTTAGAAAGTGAATATTTTTTTATAATTGATAGTTTTGTTTCTTTAATTCAAGCTCTTTTATTAGGAATTAAAATGTTTATTATAGTAATTTGTCTATGTAATATATTTTTGATTGGTTTTTTAACATATTCAACAGTTAAGAAAGAAAAAAGAATAATTGCAATATTAAGGGTATTAGGAAGTAAAGAAGAATATATAAATAATATTTTTCTTAATGAAGGATTAATAATTCTTTTTATTTCACTTGCATCTTCATTATTAATTTTTTATATAAGTAAAACTTTAATTAATAAAAAACTATATGATTTCTTTGTTGTTTCTAACTTAATGCAAATTTCATTAAGTAATCTTGTACTAATTGTTTTAAGCATAATAGTTATTTTTATTAGTTTATATTTATTTTTATTAGGTTTTAGTAAGAGATTAAGTGTCAAAGAGGAGTTAAAAGAAGAATAATGCTAAAAGTTGAAAAGTTAACAAAAAGATATGGAAATATAACTTTATTTAGTGATTTTTCATTTTTATTTAAGAAAAAAGGGTTATATTTTCTTTTAGGGGAAAGTGGCTGTGGAAAATCAACATTACTTAATATTTTAAGTGGGCTAGATAACAATTATTATGGGAAAGTCATATTTAACAATAAAGATTTAAAAAGGCAAAATATATTGTCTTTAAGAAGGAATAATTTTGGTTTCATATTTCAATTTTTTAATCTCTTTGAAAACGATACAGTTTTTAATAATTTAAGATTAGTACTAGATAATAAAAATGAACATGAAATTAAAAAAGATATTGATGATGTATTAAAAAAATTAAATATTTCTAACTTAAAAGAAATGGTTGTTAAAAATTTAAGTGGAGGTGAAAAGCAAAGAGTATGTATTGCTAGATGCTTATTAAGTGATGTTGATGTTATTTTTGCTGATGAACCAACTGGATCATTAGATAATGAAAATACAATTAAGATTTTCGAAATTTTAAAAGAAATTAAATCAACAAAACTTGTTATAGTTGTAAGCCATGATGAAAACATGGCAAATAAATATGCTGATTTTATTTTAAAATTTAATAACGGAAAAATAGAATTACTAAAAGATTCTAAAATAAAAGAAAAAAATTCTTTTTATTCAAAAAAAGAAAAGAAACGAAATAAAATATCTTTAAAATTTATTTTTTATCATATAAAAAACGATATTAAAAATAAAAGATTTAGACATTTTATATCCAATATTTTCTTTAGTTTTTCTTTATTGGTTTTTGGTATTTCGTTTCTTATTAATTACACTTTGAAAGATAATCTTGTATCTTCGTTTGATTCTTTAATGGGGAATGAGAGTTTAGTTTTAAAAAGGAAAAATGATGATATAAATATAAAAGAATTTTATGGAGCTTCAAAAAGTGAAGTAGAAGAAATTAAAAATAGATATGAAGATGAAATTGATAGGATTGGAGTAAACTATGTAGTTGATTTTGAAAACTTTTTTAAAGATAGGAATGAACTTTATAATGTTACTAATACTCCTATTTCATTAATTGAAAATTTTAATATTAGATTATTTAATGAGTTTAGTTATATACATGATTATCGAAATTTAGAGATTGATTTAAATAAAGAACTAAATAATGATGAAGTAATATTAGGAATGAATTATCCTTCAATGAAAAGTTTATGTTCTTCTTTATTTATTGAAAAAACATATGAATCTCTTAATGAATATTTAAAAAATAATAAGGTTTTAATAGCTTTATTTCTAAAAAACGAAGATTGGAATTATTCTGATGAGCAGATGTTTATTTTAAAAGGAGTATTAGAAGATAATAGACAAAGAGTATACCACACTAATCCTTTATTTAATGAATTTTTATTTGAAGAATGTATGCGTTTTCCTACAACTTTAGATATAAATTCTATACCTGAATATCCTTTCGTAATGAAAAAAGTATATTATGTAAATCTAATTAATTTTCAAAGTATTTTTTTTGATAAGGTAAACAACGATAAAGATTTATCTAATTATTTATTTGAAAATGATAATATTAGATTTTCGCCTCTTTTTTATAATAAAGAATCTAGAAAACAATATGTTTTCTCTATTTTTGGAACATTTTTTAATAAACAAATTCTATCTAATTTAAAAGAATTTATAGATGTTAGTTCGTTCTATTATTCAACAAATGGTGGGTATATTAATTATGGAAATAGTATGTTTTCTGGTTTTGCTAACCCTTTATTTATTGCAAAAAATAGAGATAAAGTAGAAGAATTTGTGGATAAGTATTTATCTTTAAGTTTAGATAAAAGAAATGAACTTATTATTGATGAAGATATAGCTTATGGGGATTCTTTATCAATAGATGGAGAAAATGTTAAATTTACAACTTTAAAAGAAAAGCTAAAAGTTGGGAATAACCCTATATTTAAAGATGATATAGGAATTTCTTCTGCATTAGCAAAAAAATTGAATTTATCTATAACTGATGAAGTTTATTTAGTTTTAGTAAATCCAGATTACAGTAAACATCAAAACGATGAGCAGTTTAAAACAATTAAACTTAATGTTTCAGGAATATATGAAAATGATTCTCTTTTAATATATCAAGATCCTCTATATTCTATTTCTTTATTCCGTGATTTATTTAAAATATCTAGCTTTAATTTAATAGTTAATTCGATAGTTATTGAAAGCCAAAAGAAATATAGTGAAGAATATATTACAAAATTAAATAAACTTCTTGATGAATATGAATTTGTTAATATGCTAAGTTATGTAAAAAGTAGCATTTCTTCAACATTAAGTATAATTGAGATTATATTATTAGTTGTAAGTTTATTTGTTATGATATTTGCTGTAATAATTTTAATAACAATAAATTTCATAAAATTTAATGAATCTAAAAAGGAAATAGCTACTTTTTCTTTATTAGGTTATAATAATTTTGAAATTAATAAAGTATTCTTTCTTGAGAATTTGGAATTAATCTTTTTGTCAATGATAGAGTCAATATTTGGCATGATTATAATGTCATTATTAATCTCTGTTATTGTCTCTAAAGAATTAAATGTATCGATAAATTACTCTTTTCCGTTAATTCCAATTATTTTAATTATAGTTTTGACTATTGTCATTTGTTTAATAATTTATCCAATTTTATTAAAGTCAATTAAAAAAATAAACATTTCAAAAAGCATGCATTCATAATAGTTTATAGTATTTTTCTTGAACAAAAATGTTTTTAAATAATTGTAAATCTACTATAATATTAAAGCATATCGGAGGAACTTTAAGATGGCAACAAAAAACGGAACAGTAAAAAATTTTAATAGCGTTAAAGGTTTTGGTTTTATTACTGATGAAGAAAATAAAGATTATTTCTTTCATTTCTCATCAATCAACATGGAAGGCTATAAAACAATTAAACCTGGAGCAAAAGTAACTTTCGAACCAACCGAAGGGGACAAAGGCTTAAGAGCTGTTAATATTACTGAAGTTAAGTAATTTAAAAGACCATCATTTGATGGTCTTTGTTCTTTTTATATTTGTAATTGGGGTAAAACCCATTTTTTTAATGCATTTAGCATTAATATTATTTATAATATTAAAGATTTTTAGGAGGTGATATAAAATGGGTTTAAAGGCAGGAATTGTTGGATTACCAAATGTTGGAAAATCAACTTTATTTAATGCAATTACTTCAAGTCATGCTGAAGCCGCTAATTACCCTTTTGCAACAATTTCACCTAATGTTGGAAGTGTTTTAGTAAATGATGAAAGAGTTGATAATTTAGTTAAATTATTTAATCCAAAAAGAACTATTTATACATCATTTGAATTTTTTGATATTGCAGGTCTTGTTAAAGGGGCTAGTAAAGGTGAAGGATTAGGAAATCAGTTTTTATCCCATATTCGAGAAACTGATGCCATTATTGAGGTCGTTAGATGTTTTGAAAATTCAGATATAATTCATGTTGAAAATTCAGTTGATCCTATTAGAGATATTGAAATTATTAATTTAGAATTAGTAATGGCAGATCTTGAAACTGTTGAAAATCGAATATCAAAAATTGAAGGTAAAGCAAAATTATCGAAAGATAAAGATTCAATTGCTGAACTTAACATTCTTTTAAAAGCTAAATCTTTACTTGTTGAAGGAAAGGCTCTGAGAAATTTAAAATTAACTGATGAAGAAAAGAAAATTTTAAATAATTTTTCTTTATTGACATTAAAACCTATCATTTATGTTGCTAACGTAAGTGATAATGATTTAAGTGATATCGACTCATGTAAAAATTATTTAAAAGTAAAAGAATATGCAGCGAATGAAAACAGTCAATGTATTCCAATTTGTTGTGAAATAGAAGCTGAATTGGTAAATTATTCTAAAGCTGAGAAAGATGAATTTCTTGCTTCAATTGGAGCTAAAGAAAGCGGACTTGACAGACTTGTTAAAGCAAGTTACAAATTATTAAATTTATCTACATTCTTTACAGTTGGAGCTGATGAAGTTCGTGCTTGGACATTTAAAAATGGAATGAGTGCTCCTGATTGTGCTGGTATAATTCATACTGATTTTAAAAAAGGATTTATTAGAGCTGAAGTTTATAGTTATGAGGATATAATGATTTATAAAAGTGAGGTTGCATTAAAGAATGCGGGTAAAATAAGAATAGAAGGAAAAGATTATATTGCAAAAGACGGCGATATTTTCTTCTTTAGGTTTAATGTTTAATATGCGTATTGGATTTGGAAAAGATATACACTGCTTAAAAGAAGGAATTGAACTAATTATTGGAGGAGTTAAAATTCCTAGTAAAATTGGAAGTTATTCTTATAGTGATGGTGACGCCTTAACTCATGCTCTTATTGATAGTTTACTTGGTGCATTAGCTTTAAATGATATTGGAGAACATTTTAAAGATAATGATATTAAAAACTATAAAAGGTCATCTATTGAAATGCTAAAAGAAGTTAAAAAAATGATTGATAATTCAAATTATAAGATTTCTAATATTGATACTTATATTTGTTTAGAATCTCCTTCTTTGAAAGAATATAAAGTACAAATTCAAAATAAATTGAGTGAAGTTTTAAAAATTTCGCCTTCTCAAATTTCAATTAAAGCTGGTACAAATGAAAAAATGGGAGAAGTTGGGAATTCTAAAGCAATAGAATGTTATGCAATTTGCTTGTTGGAGGAAAAAAATGGATAAAAAAGTAAGAGTTAGATATGCTCCTTCACCTACAGGTTATTTACATATTGGTGGAGCAAGAAGTGCGCTTTTTAATTATTTATTTGCTAAAAAATATAACGGTGATTTTATTATAAGAATCGAAGATACTGATATTGAAAGAAATATTGAAGGTGCTGAAAAAAGTCAAATTGACGATTTAGAATGGCTTGGAATTATTGCTGATGAATCACCATATAAAGTTAATCCTCGTTATGCTCCTTATAGACAAATGGAAAAGCTTGATATTTATAGAAAGTATGCCTTAGAACTTGTTGAGAAAGGATATGCATATTATTGCTATTGCAATGAAGAAGAATTAAGCGAAATGAAAGAAGAGCAACTTTCTAATGGTGTAAAATCATTTAAATACGATAGAAGATGTCTTTCATTAACTGAAGAGGAAATTGAAAAATATAAACAAGAAGGTCGTAAACCATGCATTAGATTAAAAATGGAAAGTGGAGTTACTTTTAAATTTAATGATCTTGTTAGAGGCGAAGTAAGTTTTAAAAGTGATGACATTGGTGATTTCGTTATTATGAAATCAAATGGAATTCCTACATATAATTTTGCTGTTGTTGTTGATGACCATTTGATGGAAATTACTCATTGTCTTAGAGGTGAGGAACATCTAAGTAATACCCCAAAACAATTACAAATTTATAAATATTTCAATTGGGAACCACCTCAATTTGGACATATGACCATTATTATTAATCCAAATGGTAAGAAATTAAGTAAGAGAGATCATAATATTCTTCAATTCATGTCTCAATATAGAGAACTTGGATATCTCTCAGAAGCAATATTTAATTTTTTATTCCTGCTTGGTTGGACAAGTGAAGATAATAAAGAAATTTTCTCAAAAGAAGAAGCTATTAAAGCTTTTGATCCTGCAAGATTATCTTCTTCTCCATCAATGTTTGATAATAAGAGACTTGAATATATGAATTCTTATTACATTAAAGCATTAGATGAAAATTCATATAAAGAAAAAGTATATCCATTTATTAAAGAATTTGAATCTAATGAATTTAGTAAGGAAAGACTTGAAGAAATATCGCTTTATTTTAAAAATGAAATTACTAAATTAAGTGATGTTAAAATTATGCTAAATGATTTATTACATCCAATATATGAATTTGATGAAGAAAGCAAAGAAATGCTTCAAAAAGAAAGTTCTAATGTTGTGTGCTCATTATTTAAAGAAAAATTAGCAAAATTAGAAAAAATTGATGAAATCTCTATTAAATCTTTATTTAAAGAAATTCAAAAAGAAACTAACATTAAAGGTAAAGATTTATATATGCCAATTAGATTAAAGATAACTGGAAAAAATCATGGTTTAGAGATGTATCATATTATTGAAATACTTGGTAGAGACCTTGTATTATCTAGATTATAGTAAATATTAAATTTTTAAAGTATAATATTAAATTGGAAAAAGGAGTAATTATGGAAAATTATAAAAATGAATCAATGGTTGACGTTGCTTATTCAGTTTTAAAAGAAATGGAAGATAAAATTTCTTTTAAAGAATTATATGCAAAAGTTACAGAATTAATTGGATTAAGTGAAGAAGAAGCTACTAATAAAATGTCTATGTTTTATACCAATCTTTCTTTAGATGGAAGATTTGCAGCTCTTAAAAATGGAGAATGGGATTTAAAAGAACGTTGCGTTTATGATGCTAAAGATGATTTCAATTTATTCTATGATGATATGGATAATGAGGAAAAAGAAAATAAAGATGACGATGAACGTGATGATAGCGAAAATAATGAAGGTGAAGATGGCATTGACATCGAAGATTCATCTTCTGAAGATGATATAGATTAATTAAAAAGGAGAAAAATATATGAAATCTAGACTAGTTTGTATGTGCGATATGTTAAAGAAGGCACATGAAGGTCATTATGCTGTTGGTCAATTTAATATCAACAACCTTGAATGGGTAAGTGCAATTCTTGATGAATGTCAAGAATTACAAGCACCAGTTATTTTAGGTGTTAGTGAAGGCGCAATGAAGTATATGGGTGGATGCGACACAATTGTTGGAATGGTAAATGGTTATATTGAAGATAATAATATTACAATTCCAGTCGCTTTACATGTTGATCATGGTTCATCTTTTGAAGTTTGTAAAAAAGCAATAGATGCTGGCTTTACAAGTGTTATGATTGATGCAAGCCATCATAGTTTAGAAGAAAACATTGCTATTACTAAAGCAGTTGTTGAATATGCTCATGCTCGTGGAGTAAGTGTTGAAGCTGAACTTGGACATGTTGGTGGACAAGAAGATAATGTAAAGAGCAACGGAATTCTTTATGCAGATAAAGATGAATGTAAGAGAATGGTTGTTGAATCAGGAATTGATGCTTTAGCTCCAGCTCTTGGATCAGTCCATGGACCATATCATGGAGAACCAAAACTTGGATTTAAAGAAATGCAAGAAATTAATGAATTATGTGGAATTCCTCTTGTTCTTCATGGAGGAAGTGGAATACCAGATTATCAATTAAAGATGGCTATTGAAAGAGGTACATGTAAGATTAATGTTAATACCGAATGTCAACAAGGTTTTGCAAAAATTGTTAGAGAAATTTGTGCAACAACTGATGAATCAAAAGTTTATGATCCTAGAAAAATTGTTGGCCCTGCAAAACAAGGTATTAAAGACGTTGTAAAAGCTAAATGCGAAGTATTTGGCTGTATCAATAAAGCTTAATGAAAGGGACTCAATCTTAACGATTGAGTTTTTATAAATATGGAATACGAAAAAGAATTAAATGCTGCTTTAGAAGCTGCATTAAAAGCTAAGGAAGTTGTTCTTAAATATTATTACGGTGGATTTAAAGTCGAAATTAAAGAAGATAGTAGTCCTGTAACTGATGCTGATAAAGCCAGTGATAAAATTATAAGAGATTATTTAGGTGCTCGTTTTGATTATGCTTTTTTAACAGAAGAAAGTGCTGATTCAAAAGAGAGATTGAATAGTGATTATGTATGGATTGTTGATCCAATTGATGGAACAGAAAATTATGTAAGTAAAGATGGTGAATTTACAATTAATATTGGGCTATCTTACAAGCATAAAGCTGTTCTTGGGGTCGTTTTACTTCCTGCAAAAAATGAAATTTATTATGCAGTTTTAAATCATGGAGCATATCGCATTAAAGATGGAATTACAACTAAAATACATGTTAATGATAAAATAGAAGATTTAACTGTTCTTTGTAGTAAAAACCATACGAATAAAAAAGAAGAAGAAACAATTGAAAAGCATAAAGATCGCATAAAGCATATTAAAAAAATAGGAAGTAGTATAAAAGCTTGTTATATTGCTTCAGGGCTTGGTGAAATATCATATAGAATGAGTCAAGGAACTAAAGAATGGGATACTTGTGCTTTTCAAATTATAGTTGAAGAAGCTGGAGGATTAGTCCTTAAACCAGATAAAACTCCTATTACATATAATAGAGTCGATGTTTATAATAGAGAAGGATATATCATTATTAATCGTATAGAAAACTTTTTATTTTAAAGATGGAATATAGAGCTGATAGAATTAGAAATTTTAGTATTATTGCCCATATAGATCATGGTAAGTCGACCTTAGCAGATCGTATTTTAGAATGCACTCATGCAGTTGAAAAAAGAGAGCTTAAAGAACAAATGCTTGATGATATGTTTCTTGAAAGAGAAAGAGGAATAACAATTAAGTTAAATGCGGTTACTGTTGAATATCAAGCAAATAATGGGAACACCTATATTTTTAATTTAATAGATACTCCTGGGCATGTCGATTTTACATATGAAGTTTCTCGTTCCCTTGCTGCTTGTGAAGGGGCATTATTAGTAATTGATGCAACTCAAGGTGTTCAAGCTCAAACTTTGGCTAATACTTATTTAGCAATGGATAATGATTTAGATATAATTCCAGTTATAAATAAAATTGATTTAAATAGTGCAATGATTGATTACTGCAAAGATGAAGTTGAAGAAAAAATTGGAATCCCTAAAGAATTTGCAATTTGTGTTAGTGCAAAAACTGGGGAAAATATTAAAGATATCTTAGAAGCAGTGGTTGAGCATGTTAGACCTCCAAAAGGAAGTATAAATAATCCATTAAAAGCATTAATATTTGATTCTTATTACGACTCTTATAGAGGTGTTGTCGTTTTAATAAGAATTAAAGATGGCAAAATTAAGGTTGGAGATAAAATAACCTTTATGAGAGCAAATAAGGAATACGAAGTTACCGAATTAGGAATTAGAACACCAAGTGAGGTTAAGGTAGATACTTTAAATTGTGGTGAGGTTGGTTATTTGTGTGCTCAAATTAAAGATATTCACGATGTTCATGTTGGCGATACTGTTACTTTATCTTCAAATAAAGCCTTAGAGCCTTTACCTGGTTATAAAAAAATAAACCCAATGGTTTATAGTGGTGTTTATCCTACAGACAGTAGAAAATACAATGATTTAAAAGATGCATTAGCTAAATTATCTTTAAATGATGCAAGTTTAAAATTTGAAAACGAAACATCTAAAGCTTTAGGATTTGGATTTAGATGTGGATTCTTAGGTCTTTTACATATGGATGTTATTCAAGAAAGACTTGAACATGAATATGAATTGGATTTAATTTTAACTGCGCCAAGTGTTGTGTATAAAGTTAATTTAACTGATGGAACTTCAATTCTTTTAGAAAATCCAGGTGATATGCCAGATTTAACAAAAATTAAATCTATTGAAGAGCCATATGTTAAAGCTCATATAATGACACCTAAAGAATATGTTGGTCCAATTATGGAATTATGCCAAGAAAAAAGAGGAAGTTATGTCGATTTAGAGTATTTTGATGAACAAAGAGTTAATGTAATTTACGATATTCCTTTAAGTGAAATAATATATAATTTCTTTGACAAATTAAAAAGCTACACTAAAGGTTATGCCTCACTAGATTATGAATTTTTAGAATATCGAGTTTCTAATTTAGCTAAAATGGATATTTTATTAAATGGTGATGTTATTGATGCTTTAAGTAGTATCGTTTATAAACCATTTGCCTATAATAGAGGATTAAAACTTGTTTCTAAATTAAAAGAAGTTATTCCTCGTCAACAATTTGAAATACCAGTACAAGCAGCGATTAATGGAAAAATTATAGCAAGAGCTGACATTAAATCGGTTAGAAAAGATGTCCTCGCTAAATGTTATGGTGGAGATATAACTAGAAAGAAGAAATTGTTAGAAAAGCAAAAGGAAGGAAAAAAGAGAATGAAGTCAATTGGAAGTGTTGATGTTCCTCAAGAAGCTTTTATGTCCTTAATTTCTATTGATGATGATGAAAATTAATTAATGCATTTTTTTATTTAAGATTTATAATAAAGATAATAATAATTTTTTGGGGGAGAAAATTATGAATAAGAATAAATTCGTTTTATTAACTACGTGTATATTTATTTCTTCGTTGTTTTCTATTTATTCTAATTTTAATCATTCATTAGAAAATAGAACGCAGCAATGTATTTTTAAAACCGATGGTTGTACAAAAAAACAGTTTCTATCAAACAACATTTACAATTATTCGATTGAACCGGTTTATGATGTTGTTCAAACACCAAATGGAAATGATGCGGTAGTTCAAGTTAATGAGGAGTTATTTGACGCAGAAATACTTTCTCTTAATGCAACTACAAATCAAGCTTATCCTGATGCAATTATGCTTAGAGGCGCAACAAATTTATATAATTGTCACTCATATGCTTGGTATAGTCAAAGCATAAATAATATTTACTGGATGAATAATCCTTCAAAGTATTATGAAGATTTAAGTTATATTGAAACAAACACACCTGAAATTGGGGATATCGTTTGCTATTTTAGTGATAATTGAACAATTATTGAAAGTGATGATTTAAATTTGCATTCTGGAATAATTGTTGGAACCAATAACAATCAGCCTAATTCATTACTAAATAGTGTAAATACGTTTGTTGTTGAATCGAAGTGGGGCAATTTGGGTTTGTATAGACATACTGGCAATTATTGTCCGTATGTAATTGAAGGCAATGTTTCGTATATTAAATATTATAAGAGACACGAGTCCCATTCGTACAATTTTAGTTATGAATGGGTGGATTATACAAAACATTTAGCATCGTGTGAGTGTGGTGAAGAAAAGCAAATGTCCCATGTTGTTCAAGCGGGAAGTTCAACTGGAATGTATAAAACATGTTTGTTATGTGGAGGACTTGCAAGAACTGGCATTATTCATTTTTCAACAAGATTTCTAAAAATGTCTAAAAATGGTAGTTATATATTACCTAATGGTGTAATCGTATTAGTGGATCAAGATATGGAATTATTTTTTAAAGGAGAATTAATTTTTGAATAGTATGAAATATATTAAACTTTGTTACATTATTCTTTTATTAGCAGGCTTTAATTTATTATCTGCTTGTTCATCTACTGATTTATATAATGAAAGAGAAAAAAACAAACTAATAAAAGAAGATATAATTTCTATTGTACTTAAAGAAGATGATTATTTAGGAAAAAAAGTAAAAATAAGTGAGGAAAATAATATTATTGACATTTCTTCAATAATATTTGAAATAACTAAAGAAAATAATATTAATAAAGATAAGACTTCATATATTAATGAAGATAAGAATATTGAATTTAAATCTACATTAGCTTTTGAATTTCAAATAGTAGTATATTCAAAAGAGAGTAAATTGAATTTTTATACTTATTCTAAAGATTTTGTATTTTATGAATTAGTAAACGAAAAATATGTGGCATTTAATGGTGATTTTGATTCTTTTTCAACTTTAACTTCTTATATAGGAGGTGATTATGAAGAATAAAATATATTTAATTTTTCCTATAATTTTATTATCAAGTTGCACTTCTTCACTTAATGAAAAAGAATCTTTTAAGTTAATAGAAGAAAATAAAGTATATCAAATCATAAACAGTGAAAGTGTCTATTCTTCTGTTAATATTGTTATTGAAGATAGAAAATCAGTGCATGAACTTTATAGTGCATTTAGTTTAGTCTTAAATGAAAATAATTTAAATAAGGAGTTAACTAATCAAACTACTGAATTTTCAAATATTAATAATGAATTTAGAGGCAAGTTTACAAATGTATATCTTAAAGTTGAGTTTGAATATTATTATTCCTTAACTGATTATATAATTTTTGTTAAACAAAACGACAATATTTATTGCTTTAATGGTAATAAAGAGAACTATGATTTTATAGTTAATTATAGAGGTTAAAATATGAAAAACATACGCAAATCCTTATTATTTTTACCAATTTTACCTTTAATATTTAGTTGTAATAGTTCATCTAATTTTGCTTCACAAGTTGAAGATTTATTAGTTTCAAGAGATAATTTTAAGTCTATTACTATATGTGAAAATTACTTTTCAACGAATTATTATAAAGAAGAGAGTTTATTAAAAGCTAAACAAATGTATGATAAAATCACTTCATTTATAAATGAAGAAAATTATGATTTAAAAGTTACTAAAATTATTAATAGTGATAATGGAACTGAATTAACTAATATGTATGCTGGAATTCGTGTTTCTATTTTTGAAAGCAATGATTTTCAAACATCAATCTATGTTACAAAAGATGGCTATACTTATTTAACAAGAATTCATTATGATGCTTTAGCATTTAATTCAACAAGCAAATTATATTCTTATTTATATAGTTATATAAATTAAAATAGAAGAAAAATGCACCTCTACAAGGCGCATTTTTAATTAATTTGTTTGTTATATTAAAGAATTATTCTATTTCTTTTGGTTCTTCTTTTTTCTTATCTCTTAAAATAAGGTTTAGAATTATTCCTAAAAACATAGCTACAGCGATTTTTGTAATTTCGATAACTGGATTATCAGCTGAACCAAATTTTAAAGCTAATCCTCCAATTCCAACAACAAGAATTACAGAAGCAATAATAATATTTTTTGATTTACTAAAATCAATTTTTTCTTTAATTAAAATTTTAATTCCACTTGAAGCAATAAATCCATAAAGGATAAGGGAAATTCCTCCAGTTACACAAGAAGGTATTGTTTGAAGTAAAGCAGTAAATGGAGTAAAGAATCCAATAAATATTGTCAAAGCACTTGCTAATATAATTACATTAACACTTGCAACTTTTGTCATACCAATTACTGCAACGTTTTCTCCATAAGTAGTATTAGCGGCTCCACATAATGCCCCGCTTACTGCAGTAGCAACTCCATCACCAAGTAAGGTTCTTGTCATACCAGGTTCATCATTTAATAAATCTTTATTAATAATATTTCCTAAATTTTTATGATCTCCGATATGTTCACAAATAGTAACAAATGCAACAGGAATAAATAGAAGTGCAACTTCACCAATTGTTGCCCAATCAAATGAACTTATTTCATTAAACTTTAAGAAAATAAATGATTCAGGATCGTTTGGAATAAAGATTTTATAGTTGAAGAAACTAGCAATTCCAATTTTATCTGCACTAAATATATTAATTAATGGTGTAAAATCAACTATTTTAAAATAGTCATTATTAAATCCATAATAACCAATTGCGGTAAATAAAACAGCTGCGATATATCCACTTGCCATACCAATTACAAAAGGAACAAGAGCTACCATCTTTTTTCCATAATGAGAAGAAAGAGCAGTTGTTACAAGACCAATTAAACCACAAACTATTGCAATTAGGTTATATTCTTGTCCACTTCCACTAGCTGATGTAAGATTTGAAACAGCACTTGAAGCAAGTCCTAAACCAATTACCATAATGATTGGTCCAATAACAATTGGAGGAAGTAATTTATTAAGCCAATTAGTTCCTACAAATTTAATTATTAAAGCAACTAAACAATATACAATACCAACCATGACCATACCTAAAATTAAGGCTAGGTAGTTGTTTCCAGTTTGATTTCCTATTAATCCAACGGCTAAAGCTGAACTCATTGGTGCTAAATAAGCAAATGAGCTAGAAAGAAATACTGGTGATTTTTTCTTTGTAAACAAAATATAGCATAATGTACCAATACCAGCCGAAATTAATGTTGGTGCAACTGGAAGTCCGGTAAGGAATGGTACGGTAATACATGCTACCAACATTGCTAAAATATGTTGAATAGCAAATAAAATCCAATCTTTAATTCTTTTTGGATTTTCGTTAACGTCTAATACTAACTTAGATTCATTTTCCATTTTTCTCTCCCTCCTTTGAAAATGATTAAAAAAAGAGTTGGCACTAATAGCCAACTCTAGATTTTAAATTTAATGATGATAATAATGATAAATTTAAGGTTTTAAAGGAAATAATACCCCTAGATAAATCTTTAATTAGGATATACTTTGTTTCTTTTCTTAGATTCATTTTTATTACCTTGAAAATAATATCAATAAAAGAAAATTAAATAAAGTTAAAATTGAATTAAGATTTAAATATTTTATTCTTTAATTTCTATAATTTTATAAAATAATCTTATGATTAATAAATTAATTAAAGACAATAGGATAAATATTATTTTATTAGTGATAAATACAATATTACTTCTTTATATAATTTATTTTATTGTTATATGCCATGTTGGGGTAGTAAATTATGCAAGTTATGCTTATTACACAGCATTTAATATATTTAATAAAGTAACTTCATTTTATGTTTATTATCAAGAATCAATATTAAAGAAAATTATCTTTTCAATTTTAAATATATTAATAGTAATGCCTCTTTCTTTCCTTGTATTAGCATGCTTTGATAAATATAAATCTAAAATAAAATATATAATCACTCTATTAATTGTTAATATACTTTTCTTAATATTAGAATTAATACAATATTTTTGTCATATTGGTGTATTTGAACTTATTGATTCATTGATGTATCTGATTGGATCAGTTATAGCTATTCTTATTTATATTAATTTAAGAAATAAAATTAATGAATTAAATATTAATAAAGTATTATTTGTTACTATGTTTATATTGTTTATATTATCAGTATTAAGTATATATCCAACGATTAGACAAGCTGAAGCAATTAAATATCAATATAATTTACTTAAATAATTAGTTTAACTAGTAGATTTTTAGTACTTTTTCTTTTTTATAAAAAAGAAATGTTTTATAATTATTTTTAGGAGAAAAATATGGTAAATAACGAGTTAATTTTAAAATTTAGTAATGAAAAATATTACACAAAACAAGAAGTTCAAAGGGAAATGAGAATTCCAAGTGTTGATAAGATTTGGGAAGATATTTTATCTTATAGATCTAATTTTATTAAACCTTTGACTCTTAAACATATCACTGGAGCAAGACTTAATGTATGTTTGACTCCTGCAATTAATAAAAAAGTAAATGATTTTGAAAGAAAACTAAATAATTTAATGCTTCAATATACTAAATTAAAAATTCTTAATATGAATACTTATTTTGAATATAATCAACAAAAGATTATTTTAAATGAATTAAGCAAATATTACCATATTACAAGTGATGATAACATAATCTCATCTTTAGTTAAAAAAGAACTTAGTTTAATACCACCAGAATATTATATTATTGCCAATTATTTAAAATGTTTAAATAGTATTAAAGATAAAACAAATGAAGTAATTAGCGACTTAGTTTTGGGTGAATTTTATTCTAATTTAATGGGTACTGAGGAATTGAGTGAATTTTATAGAACTAAAGAAGTAGTAAATGAGTATAATAAAGTTTTAATTGATAAGGTATATATTGGTATTCCTCCTAGATTAATTGGGGAATCGATGGATTATTTGTTTGAGTTTATTCAAAATAGTGATGCTTCATTATTTGTTAAAGCAGCATCTACTTTATATTATATTTATTATATTCACCCATTTGAGTTTTACAGTGAAGAAATTTCTATTCTTTTATTTAAGAAAGTATTTTCTTATTTTGGAATAGATGAACTAGCTACATATATTAATTTTGAAAAGATTTTAAATATTAAAGAAAAGTTAGAATTTAGTTTATCTACTAGTCAAAAAAATTTAGATTTGACATATTTTATTGAATTTTTATTAAATAATTTAACCCCTATTTTAGATGAAACATTAGATAATTTAGTAGCATCAAAAAGTAAAGAAATTATTAATGAATTTTATCAAGTCGAAAAAGAAGAAAAAGTAGTTGAATCTAAAAAAGAGCCAGTAATTGAGGATGTTTTTAAAAATATTGAGCCTTATGAAGAGGAAATTATTAAAAGTGATTCAACTCAAAATCTCCCTCAATATAATTCAGAAATAGCTATTAAAAATATTCCTAGTGGATTAAAGGAAGAAGATGCTAAAAGACTTGAGCAACATCTTTTAGAAATGAACCCTTCTTTAAGTAGATCCCAAGCTTTCTTTTATGCTCGTCATTGTACTTTAGGAATGTCTTATACAATTTCTCAATTTAAAAAAGAAGTAGGATGTGCCTATGAAACTGCAAGAACGAGTATGGACAATTTAGTTAATTTGGGTTATTATCGTAAAGAGATGTTGCGTAATAAATTTATATATACGCCAGTAAAGAAATATTAAGGAGGTGTAAGTATGATTATTTTAGCTTCAAGCAATGTACCAAGTTGGGCAGTTTTATTAATTGTTATAGGAATTTTTGTTGTAATTGGTGGAGTAGCCTTCTTAATTTATTTCCTTTTAAAGAGAAAAGCTCCTAAAGAAGAAAAACCAGATGAAAAGAAAGCAGCTGAAGAGACATTAAGAATGTATCTTGAAGATGTTGATGATGAACAAGTTCAAAAAGAATTTAGTGAATACGAAGAGAATAATAAAAAGAAAGATTAATAGTCTTTATATTCATATACCATTTTGCAATAAAATTTGTTCTTATTGTTCTTTTTCAAAAATGTTGTATTTTCCTAAAATAGCTAGGAAATACATATGTAATTTAATAGTAGATTTAAAGAAAGTTAAACAAAATTTTAATAAGTTTAAAACAATTTATATAGGTGGAGGAACACCTTCTTCTTTAAGCATTTCACTTCTTGAAAACTTATTGAAATACGCATCTATTCTTCTTTTAAAAAATGGAGAATTTACTTTTGAAGCAAATTTAGATTCTTTAACTGAAGAAAAATTAAAAATCTTAAAGAAATATGGTGTTAATCGTCTGTCAATCGGAATTGAAACTAGTTCAAATAAATATCTTTCACTTATGAATCGAGAATATAATTTTGACATTAATAAAAAGATGGAATTAGTAAAAAAATATTTTACAAATTTCAATTTAGATTTAATTTATGGATTACCAAATGAAACATTGCTTGAAGTAAAAAAAGACTTAGAATTTATTTTAAATTTTAAACCAAAACATATTTCTATTTATGCTTTAGAAGTGAATCCAAATTCAAAATTTTATATTGATGGAATTAAAGAAGAAAAGGACGAAATTTTAAGAAAACAATATGATTTCGTGGTTAATTTTTTGAAAAAGAATGGATATAATCGTTATGAAGTTAGCAACTTTGCTTTAAAAGGATATAAATCAAGGCATAATATTAATTATCGGAAAGATAATGAATATGTAGCTATTGGAACTTCTAGTAGTGGATTTATAGATAATATTAGATATGTTAATAGTTCTTCTATTAGCAATTATATAAAAGGAAAAAGAAATAAAGAAACTGAAATAAT
Organism: Bacilli bacterium; assembly: GCA_016302065.1. Taxonomy (GTDB): domain Bacteria; phylum Bacillota_I; class Bacilli_A; order RFN20; family CAG-826; genus Onthovivens. The sequence continues at coordinate 30,728 of JAEDOI010000008.1, forward strand.
CACTAAAACAAGTGACAAAACATACTATATTTTAACAAATTTAAGATTGGAAGAAGGTTTTAAACTTTGTGATTATAAGAGAAAGTTTAATGAAGATTTTTATTTAAAAAAGAAAGAAGTTATTGATGATTTTATTAAACATAATGTATTAATAATGGATAAAGATAGAATAAGAGTAGCAGCTGATTATATTTATGTATTAGATTCGATTGTTATTAAGTTAATTTAAGGAAGGTATTATGGCTTTAATTGAAGTTAAAAATTTAAAAAAAGAATTTAAAAAACCAGTAAGAAAAGAGGGAGTTATTGGCTATATAAAATCATTATTTAGCAGAAAATATACTTCACTTTATGCAGTAAATGATGTAAGTTTTTCTATTGATCAAGGAGAAATTGTTGGTTATATTGGGGCAAATGGAGCTGGAAAATCTACTACTGTAAAAATGATGTGTGGAATATTACATCCAACAAGTGGAAGTGTAACTATTGATAATAAAGATATTTTAAAATATAGAAAACAAATTAATAAGGAAATAGGGGTAGTTTTTGGTCAAAAAACTCAACTTTGGTGGGACATTCCTTTAATTGAAACGTTTAAAATTTTAAAAAGTATTTATGAAATTAGCGATGAAGATTATAACGAAAGATTTAAATTTCTTTGTGATTTATTAGATTTAAATGACTTTTTAGATCAAAATGTTAGAAGTTTATCTTTAGGGCAAAGAATGAGAGCTGATTTTGCGGCAAGTTTAATTCATAATCCTAAAATTCTATACCTTGATGAACCAACTATTGGTCTTGATGTTTTAGTTAAAGATAAAATTAGAAAAGCTATTAAAATACTGAATAAAAAATATAAAACTACTATTATTTTAACAACTCATGATATGAAGGATATTGAGGAATTATGTTCAAGAATTATTATTATTGATAAAGGAAAAATTCTCTACGATGGAAATTTAGAAAATATTAAATATAAATTTGGAAATATAAAAACAATTATCTTTAAAAATAATGCTAAATTTAATAAAGATGAATTAATTAAGGAATTTAAAAAGATTTCTATAAAAGAAAATGATTCTAATGACGTTTTAATTTCTTTTTCTCTTAATGAAGTTAATTTAGATAATTTATTATTATCCTTAATAAATAAATATAAAGTAGAAGATTTTAAAATTAACGATATTAGTATTGAAGATATTACTAAGGAGCTTTATGAAAATAGTAAGGAAAATTAATAAATATATTCCATTTTTTAAGGCTGGAACTAAGCAATTTTTAGTATATAAAGCCCAATCTTTTATGTGGTTAATTATATGTTTTGTAGATATTGCTTTTATATTTTTTCTTTATGAAGCTATATATAAAAGTAATGTAGATGGAATAAATGCTGTTATTAATGGATTTAAATTTAAAGAAATAGTACTTTATGCCATCACTTCTTTTTGTTTTTCATTTTCTCTTCATGATGAAACAAGTTTTAACATTCTTAGCGATGTTAAAGAAGGAACAATATCTTCCTCTTTAACTAAACCAGTTTCATATCGATTAAGACATTTCTTTCAAGCTAGTGGAAATAACTTATTTCAATTTGTTTTTATAGGTTTTCCCTTATTAATTATTATTTATCTTATTTATTATTTATGTGGCTTTATTCCATTTAATATAAATACTTTTTTTATTAATTTATTATATTTTATTATCTTTTATTTAATTTCAATGGTTCTTAATAATTCGATGAATTATTTATTAGGCTTATTAAGTTTTTATTCTCAACATATGTTTGGCCTTCAATTAGTAATGGAAGCTTTACAAATGTTTTTTAGTGGACAATCGGTTCCATTTGCTTTTATGGGACTATTTGGAACTATTCTACACTTTAATCCATTTGCATTTTTGAATTCTACCCCAATTTTGGTTTTAATGGATAAAGTTGCTCCATTATATTCCTTATTATTAATAGGAGTAGGTATCGTTTGGATTGTTATATTTGAATTAATTAACAAATTAATTTTTTCTTCTTGTATGAAAAAATTAGTTATCCAAGGAGGTTAACATGAATTATTTAAAATTATATAAAGAATATATAAAAAGAAGTTTATATTCTAAATTAGTATATAAAGTTAATTCATTAATCGGGATATTTGGCTTTCTTATTGGGCAAGTATTTTCTATTCTTGGAATATATTTTATTGTAAAAGCTAATGGAAAGTTGATGGATTGGGATGTTTATCAAATATTGTTCCTATATGGTGCTACAAATATTTCAATAGGAATTGACCATCTTTTTTCTGATCGTCTTTGGACAGTTAGCTATTGGGAAGTTAAGGATGGAAAATTAGATACCTTATTTCTTCGTCCATTACCTTTATTATTTCAAGTTTTAGCAAGTGAATTTCAAACCGAAGCTTTAGGAGAGATGATAGTAGGTATAGGTTTAATGATTTTTTCTTCATTTTTTATTAATTTACATGTAACATTTGGAAATATTTTATTTTTAATTGTTGGTTTAATTTGTGGAGCATTAATCATTACTTCTTTAAAAATAATAGTTGCTTCATTTGCCTTTGTTTTTAAAAGAAGCGGACCTTTGCTTCAAATTGTTTATAACTTTCTTAATTACAGTAAATATCCTATGAAGATATTTCCTTATTTTATAAGAATTATATTTTGTTTTGTTATACCTTTAGGGATAGCGATATATTTTCCTGTTGGAATGTTGTTAAACATCGAAACTTTATATAATCCATATTATTTATGTTTAATAGCCTTAGGATTTACCATTATTCTTATAACTTTATCAATTCTTATTTGGTCAAAGTTTGTAAAGAAATATGAATCAACTGGAAGTTAATAAATATAGAGTTATATAAAAATTAAAATATTAAATTAATATTAAGAATACATAAATTTAATATTGATATTTATTTATATAGATTATATACTTAATAAGCGTTTCAAGTTTAAGCATTAAAATTTAAAAACTTTAAAAAAAGTTTAAAAAAGTGCTTGACTTGATATATCGCTAAGTGTTAATTTATTAAAGCGCACGATTTGAGGCGACTCAAAAATGATTAGAAATCACGTGCAAGAGATCTTTGAAAACTAAATAGACTGTACAATTAATTACGTCAATTTATTA
>JAEDOI010000009.1 GCA_016302065.1 Bacilli bacterium
ATACGCAAAATTAGATAGAAAGGATGTCAAAACATGATTAAAAGAGATAAGTATTTAGATTTGCTAATTGCAAAGAAATGGAATGGAATGATTAAAGTTGTAACAGGAATAAGAAGATGTGGAAAGTCTTATTTATTATTTAATATTTTTAAAAGTTATTTACTTAATTCTGGTGTTAAAGAAGATGAAATAATTGAAGTAGCTTTAGATAGTGTAGAATTTGAAGAGTTATGTGATAGAAAAAAACTATATGAATACATTAAGTCTAAGGTAATTGACAATAGAAAATACTATCTTTTATTAGATGAAATACAATTAGTAGATGGATTTGAGTTTTTATTAAATGGTTTACTTAGAGTATCAAATATAGATTGCTATGTAACAGGATCGAATTCAAAGTTTTTATCAAGCGACATCATTACTGAATTTAGAGGAAGAGGTGATGAAATAAGAATACATCCTTTATCATTTAAAGAATTTTATAGTGTGTATCAAGGTGATAAATCAAAGGCGTATGATGAATATTCCTTATATGGTGGTATGCCTGAACTAATTAAAAGAAAAACACACGAAGAAAAGAGCACATATCTTAATTATTTGATTAATAATGTTTATTTAAAGGATATTGTTGAAAGAAATAATTTAAAAAATGACACAAAAGTATTAGGTGAATTGTTGGATATATTATCTTCTTCTATAGGTTCATTAACAAATCCACCTAAACTTGAAAAAGCGTATAATTCATTAGCCCATATTGACATAAGCAGAATAACAATTTCTAATTATTTAGATGCATTTGTTGATTCATTTTTAATAAGTAAAGTACAACGATATAACATTAAAGGAAAGGCATATATTGATTCTCCTTTTAAGTATTATTTTGAAGATATCGGGTTACGAAATGCTAGAATTAATTTTAGGCAAAACGAACCAACACATATAATGGAGAATATAATTTATAATGAATTAATTATACGTGGTTATTCTGTTGATATTGGGATAGTTGAAGTAAATTATAAAGATGAAAATAATAAAAGTTATAGAAAGCAATATGAAATCGATTTTGTTTGCTATAAAGGAAATTCTAAATATTATATTCAATCGGCTTATGCTATTACTGATAAAGAAAAAGTTATTACTGAAACGAGAGGATTATTAAAAATTAATGATTCATTTAAGAAGATAGTTATCTTAAAAGATTGTTATATTCCTTGGTATGATGAAAATGGCATTTATTATATTGGATTAGAGCAATTTTTATTAGATTCTAATTCATTAGAAAAATAATGTTCACTTTTCTTTAAGATAAGACATACCTTGTTATTTAAGAACGAATCATGTTTGTCTAAGAAATAGAAAAACATATTTTAACCTAAAAATCTTTAACTATTTTTTATTTAAAGCTTAAGGTGATACGTATAAGCGTATTGCTTATATTGTGCTTTTTACTTTTTTAAACATGTCAACGATTTGTAATGGTGACTCATTTGCATTTTTATTTTTTATTACCTCCTATAATGGATTTGTGAAGATAATATATTCTTAAAACGAAGTGATTCAAATTCATTTGTATTTTTTAGCACTTTACTATTGCAAGTGCTAAATATTGTGATATATTAGTATTAGCACTTATATATAAAGAGTGCTAAAATTTCTTTAAAGCTTCTTTATTCATAAGAAACAAATATTTAGGAGGATTTATTTTTATGATTAAACCATTAAATGGAAATGTTGTTTTAAAAAAAGAATTAAAAGAAAACAAAACAGCAAGTGGAATTTATCTTTCTCAAAAACAAGAAGAAGAAGACTATGGAATTGTTGTTAGTTTTTCAGAAGATGAAACAATTAAAGGATTAAAAATAGGTGACAAAGTAGTTTACAAATCTTATGACTCTAAAAAAGTTGTAGATAATGGAGAAGAGTATCTAATAATGCCATATAAAGATATTCTTGCTGTAATTGATTAAATTGGAGGCTAAAAATATGTCAAAAATAATTAAATTTGGAAATGAAGCTAAAAAGGCAATTCTAGAAGGAATTGATGAAATTGCTGATACAGTTAAGGTTACTTTAGGACCAAAAGGAAGAAATGTTGTTTTAGATAAATCATATGGTTCACCACTAATTACTAATGATGGTGTCTCTATTGCTAAAGAAATTGAATTTGATGATCCATTTAAAAACATGGGTGCTAAATTAATATATGAAGTTGCTAATAACACAAACGATGTAGCTGGTGATGGTACAACAACTGCTACTCTTTTAGCTCAAAAGATGATACATGAAGGTTTAAATGCCGTTAAACAAGGTGCAAATCCAGTTTTGATGAGAGAAGGAATTGAAAAAGCAAGTAAAAAAGTAAGTGAAAAGTTACTTCAACATTCTCGTAAAATCGAATCAACTGCTGATATTTCATCAGTAGCAACAATTTCTTCAGGAAGTAAAGAAATAGGTGAAATTATTGCAAAAGCAATGGATACTGTTGGAAGAGAAGGCGTAATAAATGTTGATGAATCAAAAGGATTTGAAACAACATTAGAAGTAACAGAAGGAATGAAATATGATAAAGGGTTTATTTCACCATATATGCTTTCTGATAGAGAAAAGAATAGTGTTGTATTAGAAGATGCTTATGTTTTAATTACAAATTACAAGATTTCAACGATTCAAGATATATTGCCTGTTCTTGAAGGTGTTGTAGAAGCTCACAAACCTCTTCTTATTATTGCAGACGATATTGAGCAAGAAGTTGTTTCAACATTAGTTCTAAATAAGATAAGAGGCACATTTAATGTTGTTGCTACAAAAGCTCCTGGATTTGGTGATAATCAAGGTGATACACTTGAAGATATTGCTTTACTTGTTGGAGCAAACTTCATTAACAAAGATTTGAATATGCCTTTAAAAGATATTTCTATTAAAGATTTAGGATCAGCTAAGAAAATTGTTGTAGAAAAAGATTCAACTACTATTATTGGTGGTAAAGGCGACAAAGAAAAATTAGCAAAGCATGTAAAAGATTTAGAAAATGCCTTATATAGCGAGAAAAATAAGAGTAATCATGATCAACTTGCTACTAGACTTGCAAAATTATCAAACGGAGTTGCTTTAATTAAAGTTGGAGCTACAACAGAAAGTGAATTGAAAGAAAAGAAACTTCGTATTGAAGATGCTCTTAATGCTACAAAAGCTGCTGTAAAAGAAGGTATTGTTATTGGTGGAGGCGCCTCCTTAATAAATATTTACAAAGAAATTAAAGATGAGCTTAGGAGTGATGTTGTTGATGTTCAAAGAGGTATAAATGTTGTACTTGCTTCTCTAAGTGAACCATTATATCAAATAGCAGAAAATGCTGGTTTTTCAGGAAAAGATATTGTTGAAATGCAATTAAAAGCTAAGGAAAATTATGGATTTGATGCTAAAAATGGTAAATGGGTTGATATGTTTGAAAAAGGAATTGTTGATCCTACAATGGTAACAAGAAATGCAATATTAAATGCTTCTTCAATTGCTGGATTATTCCTAACTACAGAGGCTGCAGTTGGTACAAAACCTGAAATGTCTAAAGAACATAACGATCAAGAAACGTATTAGTTATAGATAAAATTAATATAAAAAGATTTTAAATAGGTAATTTATATTTCTTATTTAAAATTTAAAAATGGGTGGGTTAAAATCCATCCATTTTTCATTATTTATAAACTCATATTCAAATAAAGTTTAGGGTTATGATTTTTTTGTATAACAATCAATAATTCAAATATTTTATTTTTTAACAATTAAATATTTTATTCAAAATTAATTTTTTTATGTTAAATAGAGTTGTAATAAAAATATGAATAAGAAACTTAGAAGAAAAAAATGTATTAAAAGAATGATTAGAATTTTAACGATTATGCATTGGCTATTATCTTAAATTAGCTAAGGGAAAACGCTTTTATAAGTTTTTTAATATAAGAAATAAAATTAACTTCTTATTATTTTTGAAGAAATATATAATAACTAGATATTTTTAAATCTTAGCAACTTATTAACATTTTAATATTTGTTTTTGAATAGTTTCTTAATGCAAAAATTAATAAAGTTTAAACGATTTTGTATTTTATGGTAAAATAAATGTATGGGATTAACTAGAACAATTGTAAATTTAGCAATAAAAAATCAAAAAATAGAATCATTTAACACTTATCTTTTTGTTGGACCTCATCCAGACGACATTGAAATAGGAGCTGGAGCCACTGTATCAAAATTAATTAAATTAAAAAAGAAAGTAGTGTTTTTAATTTGTACTGATGGGAGATTTGGAAGAGAAAATTTAAAAGAAGATTTAAGTGAAGAACAATTAATTGAAAGAAGAAAAGAAGAATCAATTAAAAGTGCCTCATATTTAGGTGTTAGTGATGTTAGATTTTTAAATCTTTGTGATGGAAATAATTATAAATACGAAGACCTTCTTATGGGTATTGCTTCTATTATTAATGATGTAAAACCAGATATTATTTTTGGACCAGATCCTGATGTTAGTAGTGAATGTCATAAAGATCATCTTAATGTTGGTAACGCTATTAAAGAATTAGGTAATTTTGCTAATTATATAGATATCTTTGCTCATTATTTACCAAAAGATACATTGGTAAATAATGGAATTGATGTTAAAGCTATTGCTTTATTTATGACTAATAAACCTAATAAATTTGTCAGAACTTATGGACATTTTAAAAAGCAAATTAATGCTTTGTATATTCATTCTTCACAATATCCTAAAAATGATAAAGCAACAAATGCTGTTGTTTTATATTTAAAAGTTAGAGCAGTTGAATATGGATTTAGAACATTTTGTATTCCTAGTGAAGGATTTCGTATGATGAATAGAACAAGGATGCATTGTCTTCCTGAAGCAAGTAAATAAAAAACCATATGAAATCCCACTTATTTTAAATAATTATTTGTTTTATAACTTTAAAATAATATAATTTTTAATATGAGGAAAAGATTAAAAATTACTGCAATAATTAGTATTACTGAAATAGTTCTTTTAATTAGTGCTATTTTTGTTTCAATTACTTTATATATTTCTAGTAATGAAGGTATAAAAGAACAAGAAATAAGTATTGTTGAAAAACAATCAGATTCTTTTGTAAATAGATTTGACAGTCTTTCTGTTAAATTTCAAGAAATTTCAGTAAAGATTTCTAACTTAAATGAAAGAAAGCTTTTATCTTCGTATTATTATGATTCAATAGATGATCAATATGGAAAAATTAAAGCTTTAAATGATATTAGTGATTACTTAGAAAATTATGTTTTAACTAGCACATGTGTTAATAGTGTTGGTGCTAAATTTCAAGAAATAGATGGGAAATCATATCCAATTTTACATACTTCTAGTGTTACTAGTGGAAGTGCTTTAGAATTAGATTATATATTAAATAATGTCAGTTTCTATAAAGATGAAATAAATTATTACATTTATAATGAGCATTTATATTATTTATTTTCAACTGATATTGATGATTCTTTTAAAATTGCTATTGATTTAAATATTGAAGAGTTTGCAAATTTATTTGAAATAGATACTAATTTAAATACACCATATTTTAATTATTTAATTAATGATAATAGAATTATATTTTCTTTGTCTAATTATGAATTTAGTGATTCTGATTTAGCTAATTTAAAAATTGAAAATTTCAAAAATTTTCACACCTTTGTATCAAGTAAAGAATTAAATGAGACTGTATATTTAAGAACTTGTTTAAATTTAAATAATTTATCTAATAGAGGTATGGCATCAATTGTTTATTTAATTATTGGTATTGTCTTAATTACTATTATTGGTTGTATTACTCTTCTTTTATTAAATTTATATATGAGAAAACCAATTAATGAAATTCAAGTGGCATTAAAAAATATTTCTAAAGGTAATTTTAATTATCGAATTGAATATAAAACTAAATCTGATTTACAAGAATTAATAGATGGTATTAATTCAATGAGTGAGATGTTAAATACTTATATTGATGAAAAATATCTTCAAGAAATTAGAGTTAAAGATGCTAAATTTAAAGTTTTACAATCTCAAATTCACCCTCATTTCCTTTATAATTGTTTTGCTACTATTCAATCATTAATTAAAATGGAGGATTATAATAAAGCGTTAGAATTAACAAAACAAATGAGTCTTTATTATAGTTATATTACAAAAAATAAAGCATTAATAGTTTCATTAAAAGAAGAATGGGATCACATGTATAAATATTTAAATATTCAAAAAATTAGATTTGAGGATAACGTTACATATGAAATTGATGCTTTAGATGAAAAATATAATTCCATTCAAGTTCCTAAAATTATATTTCAACCAATTGTAGAAAATAGCTTTAAATATGCCTTTAAAAACATTGATAATGGTATATTAAAAATTAAAATTAGTGAGGAAAACGATAGTTTATTTATATCTTTTGAAGATAATGGATACATTGATGAAGAAACCATTAAATCATTAAATGAACAAGTATATAAAGAAAATATTGAGACAAGTGGTTTGATTAATGTTTGTCAAAGAATAATGACTTATAGTCAAAATAAGAGTAAAGTAATAATTGAAAAAGGAGAAGAACTTAAAGGGCTAAAAATTACATTTAAGTTAGCAAAGTAAAATGAATATTGTAGTAATCGATGATGAAAAAATAATAGCTAATGCTTTCTTTAAATTAATAAGTACAAATTTTAAAGATGAATCTGTAAATGTTTTTTATAAGCCAAATGATGTTTTAAAATTTGCTTCTTCTAATAGAATTGATATTTTAGTTTGCGATATTGATATGCCTTTGTTAAATGGAATAGAGCTAGCAAAGCAACTTAAAAATAGTTTTAAATCGATGAGAACTCTCTTTTTAACAGGAATGGATACGTTTGATTATATTTATAATGCTACAAAAGTAAAAGATAGTAGATATGTCTTAAAAATTGAAGATGATGAAACAATTATTAATAATATAAAAGAGATGATTCAAGAATTAAATGAAATAGAAACTAATGATAAATCTCATCTTAATTTAATTAATGAAAAGAATGATTTATTAGTTGAAAAATATCGTTATTATATGGTTTCTTTAGTAAATGATATGTTAATTAATAAAGATTTTGATATTGGAGAAGGTTACTTTAGTCTAATATTATTAGATAAAGAAATAGATAATGATAATTTCTTTATCTTAGCAAATATATTTTCGCATTTCTTAAATATAAAATGTGAAAATATATTTAAAATAGATAATAAAGTATTAGGAATTTATTCTTCATTTATATTGAATAAAGATATTTTTTCTCATTGTAAAGAAGTTATTTATCAAGAGCATAATATTATTATCAATATTATTGTTTCTACTTTAAAAGTAAATAAAGATACTTTAAATAATTTATTTACAAAAATGAATAGTATTTCTTATTTAAGTGATACTAGTAAAGGTTTTTACTTTATATTAGAAGAATTATATGAGCAAAAAGATGATGATAACGTTAAATTAATTTCTAAAATTAAAGATTATATTTATGAACATACGAACGAAGATATATCTTTAAAAAAGATTAGTGAAGTTATGCATTATAATGAATCTTATTTATCTAGGTTATTTAAAAAACTTACTGGAAAGAATTTTAAAGATTTAGTTACTGATGTTAAAATTAAAAAAGCTATGTATTTACTAAGTGAAACCGATTTAATGGTTAGAGATATTGCTTCTTCAGTTGGTTTTGATTCAATATCTCATTTCCAATATTTTTTCAAAAAGAATAAAGGGATTACTCCTTTAGAATATCGAAGAGATAACATAAATAATAATTAAGTCAAAAAAACATAATTATGTAAATTTTACAAAATTGAATATTTAATTTTATTTTTTTACTATTAAAATGAAGTTTTAATAAGAAAACAAAAATGGGAGTATTTATGAAAAGTAAGTTTATTGCTATGGTTTTAACGGCTATTGGTTTAGCTAGTTTTTCGTTATCAAGTTGTACATCTTCAACACCAAAAGAAGAAGATTATTATGATCCTGAACATAAGCCATTTGGAAAATATGATGAGGTTGTAAAAGTTAAGGGTGTTATGGAATTTCTAGCTCATAATGATAGTAGAGTTCCTTCTGATATTACACCTGAAACTAATGTCTTTATCAGAAAATTAAAAGAAGATATGAATATTCAATGGGACTATCTTTGGAAAGTTCCATCAACTCAATATGAGAATAGACTCACTGCTACAATGTTAGGAAAACAACAACCTAATATTCTTAAACTTAATGGTAGTCAATATCAACAATTTTTAAAAAAGGGCTTATTAAAAGATTTAACTGAGACTTATAAATATGCTTCACCTAAAACAAAGGCCTTCTTATTTAGAGATCCAGAAGTTATTGAAAGTTTAAAAACAGAAGATGGAAAAATTTATGCAATTCCTCAATATGAAAATATCGATCTTTCAGTTCCTGTAATGTATTATCGTGCTGATTGGTTAAAGAAAAATAATCTTTCAGTTCCTACAACTCCTGAAGAATTAACTAATGTTTTAAGAGTATTTAAAGAAAAAGAAAACGCAACTAGTGGACTAGGATTATCAAAATCAATGGTTGGATCATATTTAACTTTAGATAGATATCTTCAAGTTTTTGGTGCTAATCCATTCTCATGGATTGAAAGAGATGGAAAGTTAATTGCTAGTGAAACAACAGATGAAACTAAAAATGCTTTAAAATATTATAATTCATTATATAAAGAAGGTTTAATTGCTACAGATTATGCTGCTACTGATGTTTCTATGGCTGAAACTGCAATTAAATCAAACAAGACTGGTATTATTTTTGGGCCATGGTGGCAATATGAATATCCACTTGCAGACCTTTTACCAACTCAAGATTGGGCATGTGCTCCAATTCCACTTAACACGGGTGCTAAATTTATTGTTCCAAAGCAAGAAATAAGTGCATATTATGTATGTTTAGATAATTTCTCTCATCCAGAAGTATTGATGAAAATGATTAATGCCTATATTGAATGGGATGGAAAAGAAGGATGTACACCAGAAGATGGTTATGTATGGAGTTGGTGTCCTACTCAATTTCATGATCCATATGAAGTTGACACTCAATACCATCAATTCCAAGAACAAATTAAAATAGATCCTAAAGCTGAAAATCCAGCACCAGAAGAATGGACAAATCACTTAAAGAATCTTTGGAGCGTTTATCCAGATTTCCTTGAATGGAAAGCAGACCATGGTGCTGTTAAATTCCAAGCCAACTGGTTTGCTAATATTTTAGGAAGATTAACTGATGAAGGTGCTTGGAAAGTAATTCTTGATAGTAAAGAAACAAATAGATGGATTTATGAAGAATATTATGATTTACCAACTAAATCACAAAAATTATTTGGTGGTCAAATTTCTACCCACGTTGAAGAATATTTTGTTAAAGCCATAATGGGTGAAGTAAATATTGATGATACATGGGGTAATTATGTTAAAGAATGGGGATCACTTGGCGGAAGTAAGTGCGAAACTGAAGTTAACGAATGGTACACTGCTAAAAAGAGTGCATAGTTTATGGAAAAAGAAACAGCGTTAGAATTAAGTGGGGCTGAGCAACCAAAAAAGAAAAAGAAACTAAAGAGTTTTGACAAGAAAAATGGTCAACTCATTTGGTGGTTAATGCTCCTTCCTGGATTAATATTTACTCTTATATTTAGATATGGTCCAATGTTTGGTGTTATTATTTCATTCCAAGAATTTGGATTAGGATCTACATCATTTTTTGGAAATGAATGGGTTGGATTTGATAACTTTACATATGCTTTTCAACTTAAAGCGTTCGGGCAGTCGATTGTAAATACATTAATAATTGCAGGAAGTAAAACAGTTTTAGGAATTGTAGTTCCTTTAATTTTAGCTTTACTTCTAAATGAAGTTGGAAGCAAATGGTTTGCTAAAATTGTTCAAACTACATATTTCCTTCCTTTCTTTCTTTCGTGGGTAATTTTGGGTGGTATATTCAACCAAATGTTCTCATATAATGGAATTATCAATACATTAATAAGTTTATTTGGGCAAGAAAAAATATTATTTATGCTTGATAATAACTGGTTTAGAGCTATCATTATCATTTCCGATATTTGGAAAGGTATGGGATATAATATGATTATTTTCCTTGCTGCTATTACTGGAGTTGATATGAGCCTTCATGAAGCTGCTGAAATTGATGGGGCAAATAGACTACAAAGAGTTTGGCATATTACTTTGCCAGGAATTCTTCCAACAGTTGCCTTACTTTCAACATTAGCAATTAGTGGAATTTTAAATGGTAATTTTGACCAAGTTTATATTATGTATAACCCAATGGTTTATAAGGGTGGTGATATTATTGATACGTTTATCTTTAGACAAATCTCAGATAATTTAGATAACGGAATGGGCGTTAGTAGTGCTGTTGGTTTAATGAAGAGCTTTGTTGGATCGATTCTTGTTGGTGGAACTTATTATTTCGCTTATAAGAAATTTGGATATAGGATTTTCTAGGTAATTATTATGGCTATTAAAACTTCTACATCAAGAAAAATTTTCGTAATTTTTAATTATACTTTCTTAGCTATTTTAGCTTTAATATGTATTTTCCCATTCATTCATTTGTTAGCTTTATCTTTTTCTAGTGATGAATTTACAAGTAAAGGTTTAGTAAGTGTTTATCCTATGGGATTTACATTAGATGCTTACATGATTCTTGCTACAAAACCAGAATTCTTTAAAGCTTTTGGAATAAGTGTTGCTAGAACTATTTTAGGAACTTCCTTAGCATTACTTGTCATAATTTTAACTGCATATCCTTTGTCAAAATCAAATAAGGTTTTAAAAGGAAGAACAGCAATTGCATGGATTTTTGTTTTTACAATGTTCTTTGGTGGAACATTAGCTAGTCAATATGTCTTATATAGAATGTTAGGGTTATTAGATAATTTCCTTGTCTATATTCTTCCTGGTGCTTGTGATGTTTGGTTTGTATTGATGCTTATGAATTTCTTTAGAGGAATACCAAAAGAAATAGAAGAAGCAGCATTAATTGATGGATGCAATCATTTCCAAATCTTATTTAGAATTTTTGTTCCAATTTCTCTTCCTGTTATTGTAACAATCGTTTTGTTTACAGCAGTAGGGCATTGGAATTCATGGTTTGATGGAATATTCTTTATGAATGATTCTAACATGTATCCACTTCAATCATATCTTTATGTTATGCTTGAAAGTTCTGATCCAAGTAAACTTGCTCAAAACGGTACATTAACACCTGACCAACTTGAAGCTTTGAAGAATTTAGGGAATAAAAATCTTCAAGCTGCTCAGATTTTCTTAGGCATGTTGCCAATCACTCTTGTTTATCCTTTCCTTCAAAAGTTCTTTATTAAGGGTATAACAATTGGTTCTGTAAAGGGTTAATAATATGAAAAAGAAGAGTTTATTATTGTTAGGTGGAGCTATTTTATTTGCTACTAGTTGTTCTACAACTCCAAAATATGAACAAAAGAATGTTCTTTTAATTGCTAGTGGTTTTAGTGGAGATAGCACTTATCAAAATGATGTATATTTTAATTTAATAAATAAATATGAAAAAAATAAATACAATGTAAAGTTAAATCTTTTAGAACTTGGAAATGAATCTTCTGTTTTTGAAGAAAGAATTAAAAATGAGGTTTTATATGAACCTTATGATTATGTTGTTGTTTTAGGAGATGATCTTTCTACATTTGTTGAAAGTACAATAAAAACATATTTAGGTTATAAATTTATTTTCTTTGATAATGAATCAAATGAAAAGTATTCAAATTCCGTTAGTTTAAATTTTACTCCTGAAGATTTTGGATATTTAATGGGGGAGAATATTAAACAAAAACATGAGAAAGATGTTGGTTATTTTTATCGCTATCAAAATTCATTTAATAATAGAAAACTATATGGAATGTTAACTAATTTGAATGAAAACAGTGATGATATTAAGATTTCTTGTTATGGAATTGAAGAAAGAAATAACGAAGCAAAATCTTTAGATTATATTAAAAAAGCAACGATAAATAATAACGTCAAACTTTTTGCTGAAGATGTAAAAGATAATGTAACTTATTTTGAAGATAGCTTAGATAAGAATGAAATAATTACTAGTGCTGTAACTTTAGATACTAAAAAAGATCAAGTAAATATTTATAAAGATTACAACAAAATGTTTAATTATATGTTAGAAAATATAGCGAAAGATAGTTTTGATTTTGGCTCTAACATTAATTTAGGAATTAAAGATGGTTATCTTTCTAGTAAAGGAATAACGGTTAAAGAAGAAAATATCAAAACTCTTGATGATTCTAATTTTGACGAATTTGAATCATTAAAGAATAAATATTTTATTGATGTTAGTAAACAATATGACGTTTTAGATAGTGTGTATGGTTTATATCATGAAGCTGTTCCAAATTGTAGTGAGGCAAATGATTGGAAACATGCTCCTAGACCTGGAGGTGAGAATGGATTAAAACCTGCTTCTTGGAAGGCTCTTGGTATTTGGTCAACAATTTATTCTCAAGAGAATACAAAAAGAAGTGTTAATACTGGAATAGAATTTAAAAACATGAAAATTTATGGTTATTCTAAGAGAAGAGGATGGGTTTTTATTGAACATGCAAATCCAGTTGGCGCTTTCTATGATGAAAACTTCGTTAATGATTATCATACAAATTTCGAAGGAAAATATTTTAATAACAAGTTAGATAAATCTACAAGAATCTTATTAGATAAAGATACTAAAGGTTTTAATTACCATCCTTTTGGTGAACAAACTGATTTAGAAGCTATCGATATGTTAGATATTGAATATGTATATTCAACCTTAGAAATAAGATTATTTACATGGGATCAAAACAAACCAAGCGATATTGAAGATGCAAAATATGTTGCTAATATTGGTGGAGACTGGTGGGTTGAAAAAGGAGCAACTTGGAAACCAGATTGGAGCGCAAATAAAGACGTTTCTTTAGGTCAATTCCGTACTTTAACAAAAGAATGGAAAACACTTGAAATGTGTAGTGCACCAGTGGAAGTTGCCAAAAATATATTAGGAAATAAAGAATTTTTACAATAAATGGAGGATTAAAAAATGAAAAAATTCGCAAAAATTGCAGTATTATGTTTATCTGCAGTTGCTTTAATGGGTATGTCAGGATGTAACAATGATAATAAAGATCCTGATGATCCAATCGTTGAAAAAGAAGTTCCAGTTATTGGACTTGAACTTGCTGAATCTATTACTGTAGATTGTGGTGCAACTCAAAAACTTGAAGCAAAAGTTTTACCCGAAAACGCAACAAATAAAGCAGTAACTTGGAGTAGTGATAACCCAAATATTGCTACAGTTAGTGATGATGGAACTGTTACAGGTGTTGCAAATGGATCAACTGTTGTTAAATGTACTACTGTTGATGGAGGATATGTAAGAGAATGTGCAGTAACTGTAAGAGGATATAAATTATCAAGTAAAGTATTTGAAAATTTTGGTCTTGTTGTAACTAATGAAAGTTATAATGCATCTCAAGAAAGTGGTAGCAAAACAGAGTATAAAGATTATAAAGTAGATGATTCTAATGAAGATTATTTACAATTTAGTTTTAATAGAAAAGAAACTAAAGATTGGTCAAGTGTTCAATGCTGGTATAATCAAAAGGACACTTATTCAAGCTTAGAAATGGAAGTTGAACTTGTTGAAGGAAGTGTTCCAGCAATTATGGTTGAATTTAGTGGAGAAGCACATTTTAAACAATTTAAACGAATTAATTTAGAAAAAGGTAAAATTTCTAAATTTTCAATGAATATCAGTGATTATAATGTTAAAACTGGTGAACAAGGAGATGGTTCTTGGGGATTTATTTTCCTTGAATTAAACAATCCAAATGATAGTAGTGATGCAACTCGTGGAAATGACGAAAATGTTGTTATTAGAATTAGAAAAATGGCTTTAGTCGAAGGAACTAAAACTGCACCAGAAAAAATTAATGGATTAAGATTTGACACTATTTTAAATAAATTAGTATTTGAAAAGGATGTCGCCGCTACAAATTATGGACTTGAAGTTTATAAGATTGAAGGAGAAACAGAGACATTATTAGATCTTGATGTTCGTATGACTCGTTTTGCTGTTGCTGGAGAAAAGATTCCTAATATGGAAGTTGCTTTTACACCAAAGAAAACTGCAGAAGTAAATGAAAACTTTGCTGAAGTTCCAGGAAGTTATAAAGCTAGAGTTAAAGGCATTAATTCAGTTGGTGAAGGTGAATGGTGTGATTTTGTTAATTTTGTAATTGAAGATAAAGGTGAATCTACTACCGGTTATAAACATACTAATATATTAAATGATGGTGAAGTTACTGTTAATGAATTTAATCAAGGAGCAAATAAAGATACTTATAAAGCTGAATTAACTGATGAAGGTTATAAATTATCATTTACTGGTGCTACAACAGAAAATGAATGGCAAATTTGGGACGCTTTTGTTGCAAAATACGATACAACAAAAGAATATTCAAAACTTATTGTTAAATTTAAAGTTTTAAAATCCGCTAATCCTATTCAAAAAGTAGTTGTTGAATTAGCAGCAGGAGAAAGTGATCCAGGCAACAACGTTTGGACTATGAATGATGTTTCTCCTGATGAAGAAGGCAATGTTGCTATTGCAATTGATATAACAAAGAGCGTTTCAACATTTAACGGAAGTATTATTTTAGGATTTGATCATACAGTTGGTTTAGGAGAAACTGAAATTTTACTCACTAATCTTGAATTAATCGAAAAAGGTGGTTCTGCTTCAACTTCAAAATATGTTCATGAGGGAATATTAAATGATGGTGAAATTACGGTTAATGAATATAATCAAGGAGCAAATAAAGATACTTATAAAGCTGAATTAACTGATGAAGGTTATAAATTATCATTTACTGGTGCTACAACAGAAAATGAATGGCAAATTTGGGACGCTTTTGTTGCAAAATACGATACAACAAAAGAATATGAAAAACTTATTCTTAAATATAAAGTTTTAAAATCCGATGCTACTCTTCAAAAAGTAGTTGTTGAATTATCAGGAGAAGGTGACAACATTTGGACTATGAATGATGTTTCTCCTGATGAAGAAGGCAATGTTACTCAAGTAATTGATATAACAAAGAGTGTTTCAACATTTAGTGGATTTATTATTTTAGGATTTGACCATACAGTTGGTTTAGGAGAAACTGAAATTCTTGTAACAGAATTATCACTCAAATAATTAAAATTTAGTTGAAAGGAGATATTGAGCCTAGAATTCTAGGCTCAATATATTTATTTATGGAAGTTAGAAATTATATAAGAAATAACTGGAAAAAATCGATTAGAACACATAATAAATTAGGAAATAGTATAGATGTTCCATATCCTTATAATTCACCATGTAGTGAAGGATTATTTGATGAACTATATTATTGGGATACCTATTTTTTAAATAGAGGATTATTACAAGATGATTTGTTAGAACAAGCAAGAAATAACATTTTAGATATTTCTTATTTAATTTCTAAATTTGGTTTTATGCCAAATGCAGCAAGACTAGATATGTTAACTAGGAGTCAGCCACCATATTTTGTTTCAATGGTTAATGATTATTATGTAAAAACTAATGATAAAAATATTATTGAATTAACAATAGATTCTATGAATAAAGAAATGGAGTTTTGGATTGATAATCGAACAAAAGAGGTGGAAAATACACTAGTTTTTCAATATAAATCTAACTCTGATGATAAAGATTTATATATTAATTTTGTTAATGAATATAAAGCTAGATGTAAGAAATTAATAAATGAAAACGAAGATAAAGAAATAATTGGAAGGAATGCTTTAGCTGAATGTGAAAGCGGATGGGATTTTTCATCAAGATTTAATCAAAGAGAATTAAATTATGTTCCAATTGATTTAAATTCTTTGATGTATTTTAATCTATTAAAGGTTGATGAATTTAATGTTCTATTTAATTATAAGTCAAAATATAATTATAAAAAAATAGCTAGGAAATTAGCATTATTTTTAAAAAATCATAATAAAGTTGATGGTATTTATTATGATTATGATTTTGTTAATAATAAAGTTAGTTCGACTTTATCTATGGCAAGTTTTTATCCTTTTAAATTTAATTTATTTAATTGCAGAAGAAATTATAATAAATTATTTAAAAGATTAGTCCATGAATATGGTCTAGCAACTACTGAAAAAGAAGAGGAAGGATGTAACTATCAATGGGGATATCCAAATATGTGGCCTCCTTTAATATTAATTGCTTTTGATGGAGCAATTAATATTAATAATGAGAAAAAAGCTACTGAATTAGCTTTAATTTATACAAAAACTGTCGAAAAAGAATTTGCTAAAACAAATAAACTATGGGAGAAATATGATGTAAATATTGGTTCTAGATCAATATTAAATGAATATAGTGAAACGGAGATGTTAGGTTGGACCGCTGGATGTTATAATGTCTTATACGATTATTTAAAGGAGAAAAATAATGAAAAAGATAATTAATGAACCATTAAATGAAAAATTAAAATTCTTAAGTGGAGTTGATTGTTGGCATACATATTCAAACGATAATATTGAAGCTTTAAGAATGAGTGATGGACCTCATGGATTAAGATATGTTTATAAAGAAGAAAATTATGAACAAATTTCTAAAGCTAATAGGGTTTATCCAAGTTTATCAACATTATCTTGTTCTTGGAATAAAGATACTCTTTATTCAATAGGTCATTGTTTGGCTCTTGATTGTATAGAGGAAAATGTTGATATAATTCTTGCTCCTGGAGTTAATCTAAAAAGACATCCATTTTGTGGAAGAAATTTTGAATATTTTAGTGAAGATAGTTTATTAAGTGGAAAACTTGCTGCTAGTTATATTAATGGAATTCAAGATAAAGGAATTGCAGCATGTATTAAACATTTTGCATGTAATAATAGAGAAAGAGATAGGTTTTTTGAATCAAGTGAAGTAGATATTAGAGCATTAAATGAAGAATATTTAAAAGCATTTAAAATTGCTATAGATGAAAGTAATCCTCTTACCTTAATGTGTTCTTATAATCCAGTTAATGGCATATATGCTAGTGAAAATCCATATCTTTTAACTACTATTTTACGTTCTAAATATAATTATAATGGAGTAGTAATTTCTGATTGGGGCGCTGTAAGAAATAGAGCTATTTCTTTAAAAAGTGGATTAGATTTAGCAATGCCTTACCAAGATAACTTTTTACCTCAATTAGAAGAAGGAATAAATGAAAATTATATTAACGAAGAAGACGTTAATAGAAGTGTTTCTCGTCTTGATAATTTAAAAGCTATATTAAAAGATAGGGAAAGTCTTAGAACGATTGATTATACTAAAGAGGAAAGATTGAATAAAATTGTTGAAGCAGTTGAAGATTCAATAGTTTTATTAAAAAATGAAAACGATATACTTCCTTTAAAAAATAGTAAGGAAAACATATTAATAATTGGAGAATATGCTATTAATCCTCTTTGTGGAGGAGATGGAAGTAGCAGGGTTAATCCATTAACTAATAACAATAATTTAGTTGAAGAATTAAAGAAGGATCTTCCTAATTCTAATATTAGTTTTGAAAGTGGTTATATCACTCGTTACAATCTTATTCAACCTTTTGGAATGAAAAAGGCTCTTTTAGAAGCAAAAAAAGCTGACAAAATTATTCTTTGCGTAGGTACAACTTTAAGAGAAGAAAAAGAAGAAAGTGATAAAGATACATATAGATTAAATGAAAATATATATGATTTAATCGTTGAATTAAATAAAATCAATGAAAATATAATTCTTGTTCTTTATACTGGTGGTCCAGTTGAATTATATGAGGTTAATAATTTAGTCAAAGGTATTGTTTATGCTGGTCTTGGAGGAGAGGGTGTTTCTAAAGCCTTAAGTCATGTTTTAACAAACAAAGTATGTCCAAGCGGAAAACTTTCTGAATCTTTTATTTATTTTAAAGAAGATTCATATGCATCAAAAGGCAATTATTTCTATGAAAAATATGATGAAGGAGTATTAGTTGGTTATAAAAATTATTTAACTAATGATATTCCTGTTCTTTATGAATTTGGTTTTGGATTAAGTTATGCAACTTTTAAATATTCAAATTTAAAAATTAAAGATTTAGGTTCATTAAATTTTGAAATTAGTTTTGATGTAACAAATGATAGTGAAATTGATGCCAAAAACATTACTGAAATTTATATTGGTAATAGATTGAGAATGGTTGAAACAAGTGCTAAATCACTAGTTAATTTTGATAAAACATTCTTTAAAGCTCATGAAACAAAAAATATTAAAGTAAAATTAAACAAAGATTCTTTTAGTTATTTTAATGTAATGCTTAATGATTTTTATGTTGAAGATGGTGTCTATGATATATATGTTTCAACAAGTTTAACAGTTGACGAACTAAAAGGGCAAATTGAAATTAAAGAAGGAAAATTTAAATACTCGAGGTTTTAATAATGAAATTCACATTTAATTTAGAAAAAGATGAATATGTTTTTGGTTTAACAGCTAATGATGGATTATATGCTCCATTTAAAGAAGGATTTAAAAGAGATTTAAATGTGTGGCATGGAGGAAACCAAGCTGCAAGTTTATTATTAACTACAAAGGGAAGATTTATTTACTCTAAATTACCTCTAAATGTTGAGTTTAAGAGCTCCTCTTTTGATGTGGAAAGTGAAGAAAACATTGAGTTTAAAAAAGTTGGTGATAGTTTAAAAGAAGCTTATCTATATGTTGCTAAAAATATTTTTAGACATACTAATAAAATTGTTGATTTAGATATGTTTAGAAAGCCACAATACAATACTTGGATAGAAATGCCATATGAGTGTACTCAAGAAAAAGTTTTAAAGTATGCTCATGAAATTTTAGATAATGGCTTCCCAAGTGGTGTATTAATGATTGATGATTGCTGGAGTAAAGATTATGGTGTATGGGAGTTTGATAAAGAAAAATTCCCAAATCCTAAGAAATTAGTTGATGAATTGCATAATTTAGGATTTAAAGTAATGTTATGGAATTGTCCATTTGTTTCTTTAGATAGTAAGGAATTTAGAAAATTAGAACCACTTGGATATTTTGTTAAAAATCAAGATGATTCAACATTTATTACTAGATGGTGGAATGGTTATTCAGCAGTATTTGATTTAAGCAATAAAGATGCTTTTAATTATTATAAAAACGTTTTGGTATCACTAATGGAACAATATGGAATAGATGGTTTTAAAATTGATGCTGGTGATCCTGAATATTATAGAAAGGATAATAAATTCGCTAATTCTAATTGCTTAAGTGAACAAGCTTATTATCTTTCCTTGTTAGGAGAAGAATTTTCTTTAAGTGAACTTCGTGTCGGTTTTAATAATGGAATTTCTCCAGTTGCTAATAGATTAAGAGATAAAAATCATTCTTGGGATAATGAAGGAATTAATACATTAATTAATGATGGTATTGCATTAGGATTACTTGGATATCCATTTCTTTGCCCTGATATGATTGGTGGAGGGATGCTTTTAAGTTTTGAAACTGAAGATTTTAAATTTGATGAGGAATTATTTGTTAAATATTCATTTGCTTCATGCTTATTTCCAATGATGCAATTTTCATTGTCTCCTTGGAAAGTTTTAAGCAAAGAAAATTTAGAATTAGTTAAAAAGAGTGTAGAAATACATACTCGTTTTGAAGAAGAGATAATAAATATTGCTTTAAATAGTAAAGATAGTGGAGAGCCTATTATTAGACATTTAATATATGAATTTAATGATCCAAAATATGCTTATGTTAATGATGAATTTTTGTTAGGTGACTCTTTATTAGTTATTCCAAATATTTATAAAGGAAATAAAAGAAAAGTTATTATTCCAGCTGGCATGTGGAAAGATGAATTAAGTGGTAAAACATTTAATGAAGGAGAATATTTTGTTACAATGAATCTTAATGATATATTGGTTTTAAGAAAGGTAAATTAATATGATATTTGAACAAATTGATTTATATAAACATTTCAATATTGAGAAAAAGAGTAAGGAAAAAGGTATATTAACTGTTTATGTTAGAGATAACAACAACGAAGTTAATATTTCAAGAACTTATCCAGGAATTTTAATTTGTCCAGGGGGAGGATATTTCTTTACTAGTTTTAGAGAAGCAGAACCAATTGCATTAAAATGTATTGAAAATAATATTCAATCTTTTGTACTTGAATATAGTTGTGTAAATGATGGAGATTATCCTGCACCAATTTTAGAAGGATATTTAGCATTAAAATATATTGAAGAAAATATTACAAGATTTCATTTAGATAAAAATAAGTTAGGAATCATGGGTTTTTCTGCCGGTGGTCATCTTGCTGGATTATTATCTAACAATTATATTAAAGATGAATTTAAATATTTATCTTTAAGTTCAATTAAGCTTGCATTTGGAGCATATATTTATCCTGTAAATTATTTTTCTAGAAGTGGATCACATCAAGATTCTTTTATAAATTTAACTAAAAATAATAAGGATTTAATAGCAAAATTAGATTTTGATACAATGGTTAATGAAGATTCTCCAGCTGCATTTATTGTTTCAACCTATGAAGATAATGCTGTTGGATATAAAAATTCATTATCTTTAGCAAACAGTTATTCATTAACTACAGTACCTTTTGAACTTCATATATTTGCAAAAGGAGATCATGGTATGTCACTAGGTGACGAAAATGTATATAAAACTACTAATTTAGATTTAGATAAAAAGAATTTCTCAGAGTGGTTTAATTTGTTTTTGAACTTTTTAAAAGGATTAAATATAACTATAAATGAATAAAAAGATATATAAACCCAAAGTATCTTTAAGAAAAGATAGAAGATTTTTTTCTTCATTAATTGATTTTCTTTTATCTTTAATTTTAGGGATTATTCTTTTTGAAGCATGTTTTTTTCCTCTTTTTTCTTCGCTAGATGATTATAAAAATCTTGAAAACGAAGCTAATAATTATCGAATTAGTATGAATAAAATTTATTCTGATTCTAAATTAGTAATGTTTGATGAAGATAATATGCCTCTTGATGATGAACAATTATTTTTAACATTTATAGATAATGTAAAAAATAAAGAAGAAACATGTTTACAATATTTTTATTGTACTTATTTAAGTGGAAAAGATGAAAAATATAAGGAATGCGATATTTATTGGTATAATACAAATATTTTAGGATTACCAAAAACAGATGATGATTTCAATTATGCTTATTATTTTGATTATCAAGTTAATAGTTTAGGAAAAAGATTATATAACGAAGTAGCTATTTTTAATAATGAGAGAGGATTTTATGATAATTTAAGTTTATATTTAGATGGAAAAATCATCGAATCAACTCAACAAGCCTATCAGGGATTATATAATTTCTTTGATAAAAGAATGAGTAATGCTAGGTCAATTATTAAAGAAAGTGAAGAATATCAAACATATTACAATGAATATCGTAAAGTACAATCTTCTTTATCATCTTATTTTTCTTATGCTTCTATGATTTCATATACCATATCTTTAACGATTATATATTTAATAATTCCATCAATTATTAAATATAAAAGAACAATCGGTGAACTTATTTGTAAAATTAAAACTATTAAAGACAATGGTGAAGAATTATCTTTTTTAAGAAATTTAAGTCGAAATTTACTTAGAATGTTATCTTTATTTTCATTTTTATGTCTAATGCCTCTTTTTAGAATAAATTTCTTTTTGCTTCTTTCACTTCCTATTATAAAAATAAATAACTTTGGATTTAATGTGGTTATTTTACTAATTATTACAGTTGTTTTCTTATTAACTGATTTATTTATGATGATTTACCAAAAGGATAATAAATCTTTTGTTGGGTTAATTACTCGAACTAAAACTATTTCTTTTAAAAGTGGTGAATACGAAGTCTTAGAAGAAAATAAATAATTATTAATTATTATTTTAATATTTAAAATTTATAAAATTGAAAAGAATTAAAAAAATAGTTAAATAATGGTTATGATACTTAATCTTAGATTATAAAAAAGATTGTTTATTAAATTTAAAATTAATTAATTTTTATTAGTTTTTTTCTAATTCTTCTATAAAATAGTTATTTAATTGATTATATAAGTAATCGTTTTGTTGTAGTTTTACAAGTTCTTCTTCATAGAAGTTAGCATTATATTGAACATTATTAGGAACACTATTTTTAAATTCATTGATGTTACAATTTCTATTAATCGTAACATTAGAAAATGTTTCTAATGCTAAAAGATATATTGATAAAACTTCATCCATTTTTGCATCAATTAATGCTTCTTTTACCTTATCTTTAAATTTATAATGTTCTTCATCATAAAAGAATAAAAATAAAGAAGAATTTAAAGTATCAGCTAAAAACAATGTGATATAGTGTACATTTTGAACAAATTTAGGAAGATCATCTAAATTTTCATTATAACTTAAATATACACTTGTATAAACAAATGTTGAATTAGCATCTTTACAGTATTTTTTGTAGTTTTTAGCGCTATATTTTGCTTTATATATTTTATCAAAAAGAGCCATGTCTTAATTATATACGCATTTGTGTATCTTTGTTAAAGAAATGTAATTTTTCTTTATCAATTTTAATAAAACATTTATCATGCATACTTAATTTTTCATTGACTTCAGTATTAGAAACTAAGTCAATTCCTCCAAATAAAGTATGAACATAATATTCTCTTCCTAAAAGTTCAGCAACTTGAATTTCAACAGGATAGGAATCCTTATCTTCTATAAATGTAGTTTTAATATTTTCAGGTCTTATACCTAATATAAATTCTTCAGGAAGATCTTTTTCTTTTAAATAATGAGTAGGAAGAGTAAGGGTATTTCCATCGCTAAATGTGATGACACCATTTTCATATTTAACATTAAGTAAATTCATAGCAGGAGCGCCAATAAATGAAGCGACGAATGTATTAGCAGGTTTATTATATACTTCAATTGGTGTTCCAATTTGTTGAATATAGCCTTTATTCATAACAACAATTCTACTAGCCATTGTCATAGCTTCAGTTTGGTCGTGAGTAACATAAATCGTAGTAGCTTTTAATTCATCATGTAATTTAATAATTTCAGCTCTCATTTGAACTCTTAATTTAGCATCAAGATTGCTTAAAGGCTCGTCCATTAAGAAAACTTTAGCATTTCTAACAATTGCTCTACCTAAAGCAACTCTTTGGCGTTGGCCTCCACTTAATGCTTTTGGTTTTCTATCAAGTAATTCTTCAAGACCTAAAATTTTTGCAGCATTTAATACTCTTTCTACAATTTCATCTTTAGGAACATGAGTCATTTTTAATCCAAATGCCAAATTATCATAAACTGTCATATGAGGATAAAGAGCATAATTTTGGAAAACCATGGCGATATTTCTATTTTTTGGAGCAAGATCGTTACTCAATACGTGATCTATATAAAGTTCTCCACCTGAGATTTCTTCAAGTCCAGCAATCATTCTTAAAGTGGTGGATTTTCCACATCCACTAGGACCAACAAGAACAATAAACTCTTGTTTTTGGATATCGAGATTAAAATCAAAAACTGCTTGAACTTTATTATCGTAAATCTTATCGATGTGTCTTAAAGAAACATAAGCATCTTCATCAAATTGAATATCTTTTTGGAAGTCATTTTTAATGATAATTTCTTCTTTTAAAGCTTTTTCATGAGCCTCTTTTTTAGCAGAATTAATAATATCTTTCTTGCTGTCTTTCTTAAAGATCTTTTTAAATAAGCTTACCTTTTCTTTTTCTTCCTTATTTACTTTAGTTTCTTTTTTCTCTTTTTCCTTCATAACTTTCTCCTTTAATTTTATTAATTGATTTAATATAACTTAATGTTAAGTAATACATTCCTAAATCATTTGGATGAACTCCATCTACAAGAAGTTCTGATTCATCAAGTATTGTTTTATTAAATATGTGATTATTATCTACATAAATAATGTTTTTACCTTTATTTTTATATTTATTAACAACTCTTTTTAAGAAATTATTATAGTATTTCCTTAACCTTTCATTTCTTGGATATATTTCATTTATTGTCATATATGTTTTGTTCATAATTATTATTTTTAAATCTTTATGTTGAGAATAGAATTCATCAATAAATGCTTCTAAATTATCTTCTAAATAAGTTTCACATCCAGCATTTGCAAAAGCATCAATAACTAAGATTTCTATATCTTTTATCGATGATATAATTTTAGCAATTTCAAGCTCTAAATATCCATTTCCTGAAAATCCAAAATTAAGGACGTCTTGATTGTAATATCTTGATAAGACATTAGTTATATTTAACCCAGGATGAGAAACTGCTGCTCCTTGTAAAATACTTGTTCCATAAGTTATAATTTTATTTTTATTTTCATAATCTAGTGGCATAGAAAAGCTATCTTTTTCTATTCCAATTTCAAGTTTATCTACTCCTGAATAAAGAGGAAAATGAATTATAATTTCTCTATCTTTCTTTTCTTGAAAAACTCCTAATATTGATTCATATTCTTTATCTTTAAAATTAATAGGAATACTTGAATTATTATATTTATATTTTTTAGATACTTCATCAAAATAATAAAGATCAAACCCAAGTTTAGATATAAAAGGCATATTATAAACATTCATTGTCTCGTTGATTTTAACTTTTATTTTTATAACTCGAGAATTAGTAATAAAGCGAAGTTTAACTCCACTAGAATTTCTTGCTAGCCACCAAACACCTTCGTTTACATCTTTTATAGATTCACATTCATCTATTGTAAATCTATAATAAGTATCGTTATTTTTATTACCTAATAACTTAAATTTAGATGAATCTAAACCAGAAAAATAATTCACTTCCATACAATCAAAAAAAGATTCTAAATCATTAGAATTTGTTTTAAATACTTCCTTTTTCTTTAATTGTGGTAACATAATTTATGCTTTAACTTTATAAAATAAAGTTTATGTATTCAAGACTTGAAAAAATATATGTAAAATAAACATAAATAAGTAAAAAAATCATAATTAAAATGTATTTTCTGTTTATTGTTAAATTAATACATAGTGTTATTATAAGATTATGAAATCTAAAAAAATATTTGCATTTTTAATGTTACCTTTATTACTTACTTCTTGTTTGAAAAATATAAAAGAAACTAGATTAACTTATAATCTTGATTTTAATTTAGATAGTGAAAAAGCCACTATTTTACTAAAAGGAGGATATCTATCCTCTGCTCTTAACATTAAAATTGATGAAGATATTATTCCTGGTGATCAATTGATTATTAAACATACAGGAGATGTAACTATTCAAGAAAGTTATCCTTCTAAAATTGATATTTATAATGGTAATGTTGTTTCTTATAAGTTAAAGAAAACAACAGTAGAAGAAGTAAATTTAGAATTAATAGATGAAATTAATTTTCCTCCATTTGTTATTATAGATAAGGAATATCATTTTATTCCTTATAAAGATTATAAAGGCAATATTCTTTACGGAAGTATAACGATAAGTGAATTTGCTTGTCCTACAAATGCTTTATGTGCTCCTGAACAATTATCCTATAGTGCTTTATATTCTTTTAAAATTAGATAAATTAATAAGCATATTTCTTTATAAATATTTATTAATATTTATAATAATTTTAACGTAAGGAGAAACTATTTATGTTATTTAAAAATGCTAGTGAATTAATTGGAAATACTCCACTTGTTGAATTAACAAATATCGAAAAACAATATTCTTTAAAAGCAAAATTATATGCAAAAGTTGAATATTTTAATCCAACAGGCAGTGTTAAAGATCGAATTGCTTTATCTATGATTAATGATGCTTTTAATAAAGGATTAATTGATGAAAATAGTGTTCTTATTGAACCAACAAGTGGAAATACTGGAATTGGAATAGCAGCTCTTTGTGCAATGAAGAATATAAAATGTATTTTAGTAATGCCAGAATCAATGAGTATTGAAAGAAGAAAACTTCTTTCAATTTATGGTGCAAAACTTGTTTTAACTGAAGCAAAAGAAGGAATGGGTGGAAGTATTAAAAAAGCAAAAGAATTAGAAAAAACTATCCCAAATGCTATAATTTTGGGTCAATTTGATAATGAGGCAAATCCTAGAATTCATTATTTAACTACTGGAAAAGAAATATATAATGATTTAAATGGAAAAGTTGATCTATTTATTGCTGGAATTGGAACTGGTGGAACAATTAGTGGAACTGGCAAATATCTTAAAGAAAAGATTAAAGATGTCAAAATTATTGGCGTAGAACCTTTATCTAGTCCAGTAATTAGTCAAAATAAAAAGGGAAGCCATAAAATACAAGGAATTGGAGCTGGATTTATTCCTTCAACCTTAAATTTAAATATTATTGATAAAGTAGAAACATGTAGTGATGAAGATGCTTTTAAGTTTGCTAAAATTGTACCTAGCATTGAAGGAATGTTAGTAGGAATTTCTAGTGGAGCAAGTTTAAAAGTAGCTATTGACTATGCTAAAAAAGACGAAAACGCAAATAAAAATATTGTAGTTTTATTCCCAGATAGTGGTGATAGATATCTTTCTACAGATTTATTTAATTTAGAAAATAATTAACATTTACTATAGTTTTTTATTTATTAAGTTAATTTATTATTATTTAATATTTAATTTTTAATGCTAAGAAGTTTAGTTTGAAATAATGTTATATAATATTAAAATATATAAGGGATTTAATATGGAATTTATAAGTAACGAAACATTTGATTTAGAAAGAAGTTTATATCATAAATCAAATTTAATATTGAAGAATGTTAAATTTGAAGGTGTTAATGATGGAGAATCAGTTTTAAAAGAATGCACTAATATTAATGTTGATTCCACATTATTTAATCTTAGATATCCTTTATGGCATAATCACATTTTAAATATAAATAATTGCAAATTTTTAGAAAATAGTAGAGCTCCTATTTGGTATTCAAGCAATGTAAATGTTTATAATACAAACTTTAATGTAATAAAAGCTTTTAGAGAATGTAAGAATATTAAAATAAACGATTCAAATATTAACAGCGATGAAGTATTTTGGAAAGTTAACCAAATTGAAGTAAATGATAGTAGTATTGAAGGAGTATATGCTTTTTTTGAATGTAAAAATTTAACATTAAAGAATGTAAAATTTAAAGGTAAATATTCTTTTCAATATTCAAAAAATATATGCATTTCCAACTCCTTTTTAGATACTAAAGATGCTTTTTGGCATTCTAAAAACATCATTGTTAAAGATAGTATTGTTAAAGGAGAATACTTAGGTTGGTTTTCTAAAAATATTACTTTTATTAATTGTACAATTATTGGTACCCAACCATTATGTTACTCTAAAAATTTAAAAATTATTGATTGTAAATTTGAAAAATGTGATTTAGCTTTTGAATATAGCTCAGTTAAAGCAAATATTATAGGAAGTATTGATTCGATTAAAAATCCTTTAAAAGGGAAAATAGTTGTTGATGAATGTAAAGAAATAATTTTAAAAGATTCAAAATTTAAATGTAAAGCATCTATTATAGTTAGGAAAAAATGATATGGATTATATAAAAGAAATAAGAAAATATATTGGACATAAGACTTTACTTTATCCTTGCGCAACTGCTCTTATTATTAATAAAAACAATGAAGTTTTATTAGAGAAAAGAAGCGATGATAATAAATACGGATATATCGGTGGAATGATTGAAGTTGATGAAAACATTATCGATGCTTTAAAAAGAGAAATTAAAGAAGAAACAAATTTAGACGTTATTTCATATAGTTTTTTTAATATTTATTCTGGAATTGAGTTTCATCATATATATCCAAATGATGATGAAATTTCTCCAATTGATATAGTTTTTATAGTTAAAGAATTTAAAGGGACTTTAAAACCTCAAGAAGGAGAAGTTAAATCGCTAGAATGGTTTAAATTTGATTCTTTACCATCTAATTTAAATCATATTACAGAAATAGTTATAAAAGATTATTTAGCAAATAATAAAATGAAGTAGATTACATGTTTCTTATTTTATTTACAATATTTTACTTATATTTAAATTTTTTCTTGATTTAATCTTAATATTCATTTAATATAATTAAGCGCTTGGGTATTTAGCTCAGCTGGGAGAGCATCTGTTTGACGTACAGAAGGTCATAGGTTCGATCCCTATAGTACCCACCAGTATAAGAATTACGTTTGATTTTATATCAAGCGTTTTTTTATTTCCTAAATAAGAAATAATATGGAAAGTGTGATAAAATAAATCAATTGTAAAAGGAAAATTAAACTTATGGATATAAAAAGAAATATAACTCTTTTAATGGATTTTTATGAATTAACTATGTCTAATGGTTATTTTATAAATAATTTAAATGATGATATTGCTGTTTTCGATCTTTTTTATAGAAAAAATCCAGATGATGCGGCTTATTCTATTTTTGTTGGTTTAGAAGATATTATTAATTATATTTTGAATCTTCATTTTGATGATGAAGATATTAATTATTTAAAATCATTAAATATTTTTAATGATAATTTCTTGAATTACTTAAGGAATTTCAAATTTAGTGGGGATTTATATGCTTTTAAAGAAGGAAGCATAGTTTATCCAAATGTTCCATTAGTTACTGTTGTTGCTCCTTTAATTGATTGTCAATTACTTGAGACTGCATTACTAGCCACTGTAAATCATGAAACATTGATTGCAACAAAAGCTAATAGAATAGTTTTAGCGAGTAAAGGAAGAAGTGTCTCTGATTTTGGAGCAAGAAGAGCTCATAATATTGATAGTGCTTTATATGGAGCTAAAGCTGCTTATATTGGAGGAGTTAACTCAACAGCTACAACTTTAGCAGGACAATTGTTTAATATTCCTGTTAGTGGTACGATGGCTCATTCTTGGGTTATGGCTTTTGATAGTGAATACGAAGCGTTTTTAAGTTATGCTAAGTTATATCCTTCTAATACAATTCTTCTAATAGATACTTACGATGTCATAAATAGTGGGTTAAAAAATGCTATTAAGGTAGCAAAAGATTATTTAATCCCTAATGGTTATAAATTAAAAGGTGTTCGTATTGATAGTGGAGATTTAGCTTATTTAAGTAAAAAGACTAGGAAAATTCTTGATGAAAATGGATTAAATGACACTATAATTGTTGCAAGTAATTCATTAGATGAATATAAAATTTCTTCTTTAATTGAACAAGGCGCTAAATTAGACTCTTTTGGTGTTGGAGAAAATTTAATTACATCTAAATCTGATCCAGTGTTTGGTGGGGTATATAAATTAGCTGGCATTTATAAAAATAATGTTTTAGAGCCAAAAATTAAAATAAGCGCTACTTTAGAAAAAATTACTAATCCATCTTTTAAGGAAGTCTATCGACTTTATAATGAAGAAAATAAGGCAATAGGTGATTTACTTACTTTAAAGGATGAAATAATAGATGAAAATACACAAATTGTTGATCCTTTAAAACCTTGGAAAAAGATTGATTTAAAGCAATTTAAAATTAAGAAAATGCATATAAAAATATTTGAAAAAGGTAAATTAATATATGAAATCCCATCTATTTTAGATACACGTAATTATGTAAGATATCAAATTGATAATGAGTTGTGGGATGAAGAAAAAAGATTTGTTTTGCCTCATACTCATTATTTAGATTTTAGTAAAGTATTATATGATTTAAAAATTAAATTAATTGAAAAAAATAAGTATGAATAAAATTATTTATTAAGTTTTATTGATTTATTAAAACAATATAAAAAAGATATTATTGCTTATTTAATTACAAATTTTATTTTTAAAATTTACTAATCTTAAGTTTTGAATAAATATATAAACATATTATTTTTATATAAATAATATAAATTTTTTCATAATTATATTTATTTTTATTTTATAAAAATATAAAATATTTTTGTATGTCAAAAAAGGAGAAAAAAATGGCTGAAGTTAAAAAAAGAATGCTAAGTGTTGATGGTAATACTGCCGCAGCTTTAATGAGTTATAACTTTACTGAAGTTGCTGCAATTTTCCCAATTACTCCATCTTCACCTATGGCAAATTATGTTGACATTTATTCAAGTCAAGGAAAGAAAAACTTTTTCGGTAATCCAGTAAAAGTTTGTGAAATGCAATCAGAAGGTGGTGCTTCTGGTGCTCTTCACGGCGCTATGCAAGGTGGTGCATTTGCTACTACTTACACAGCTAGCCAAGGATTATTATTAATGATTCCAAATGTTTATAAGTGGTGTGGTGAATTACTTCCTGCAGTAATGCACGTTTCTGCTAGAAGTTTAGCAACTAGATCATTATCAATCTTTGGTGATCATCAAGATGTCTATTCAATTAGACAAAGTGGAATCGCAATGATTTGTTCAGATTCTGTTCAAGAAGTTGCTGATTTAACAAGTGTTGCACATCTTATTGCTATTGATGCAAGTTACCCAGTATGTCATTTCTTTGATGGATTTAGAACATCACACGAAATTCAAAATGTTGAATTCCTTGATGATTCTGAATGGAAGAAATTAGTACCATGGGATAAAGTTAAAGAATTTAAAGATAGAGCTTTAAATCCACACGGACACGCTGTTACAAGAGGCGGAGCTGAAAATGATGATATTTACTTCCAAGGAAGAGAAGCTCAAAATGAACATTTCAACAATGTTTTACCAGTTGCAATTAAATACTTTAAGAAAGTTTCTAAATTAACTGGTAGAGAATATGCTCCATTTGTATATTATGGTGCAAAAGATGCTACTAAAGTTATTATTGCAATGGGTAGTATTAACGAAACTGCTTATGAAGTAGTTAAAGATTTAAATGAAAAAGGCGAAAAGGTTGGTATGATTAGAGTTCACCTCTACAGACCATTCTCAGCTGAATTATTAGTTAAAGCCCTTCCAAGAACAGTTAAAGAAATTGCTGTTTTAGATAGAACAAAAGAATTAGGTAGTGTTGGTGAAGGATTATATGAAGATGTTACCAGCGCCTTAAATTTAATGGGTAAAAAGAATATTAAAGTCATTGGTGGAAGATATGGATTAAGTAGTAAAGATACTCAACCAAAACATATTAAAGCTGTCTTTGATTTTATGTTAAGTGGAACAGAACATCACAATTTCACTGTCGGAATTGTCGATGATGTCACACATTTAAGCATTCCAGTTGATGATACTTATGAAATTGCTCATACTTACACATCTTGCTTATTCTATGGTTTAGGTAGTGATGGAACAGTTGGTGCTAATAAATCATCAATTAAGATTATCGGTGATGCAACTGGACAATATGCACAAGCATATTTTGCTTATGACTCTAAGAAGAGTGGTGGTGTTACACGTTCTCACCTTAGATTTGGTAAAGAACCAATCCATTCTACATATTATGTTGAACATGCTGACTTTATTTCATGTTCACTTGATACATATGTATTAAAGTTTGATATGTTAAAGAACCTTAAAGAAGGTGGAACATTCTTACTTAATACTGATATGAGCGATGAACAATTAGTCGCTTCACTTCCAAATAGAGTTAAATATCAATTAGCTACAAAACATGCTAAATTCTATGTTATTGATGCTAATAAGATTGCTCTTGAAATTGGTATGGGAAGACATACCAATACAATTCTTCAATCTGCATTCTTCTATTTAAACCCACAAATTATGCCTTATGAAGAAGCTAATAAATGGATGAAGAAGTTAGCTGAAAAGACCTATTCAAAGAAAGGTGAAGAAGTTGTTAAACTTAACTTTACCGCTATTGATAAAGGTACAGAAGGCTTAAGAGAAGTTAAAGTTGAAGATTCTTGGAAAGAACTTTCACCATTAAGAGTTAGAAATACAATTGGTGATGAATATATCGATACATATGTTGATCACATCAATACCCTTGATGGATATGATCTTCCAACATCAGCATTCACAAAATATGAATTGCTTGATGGTACAATGAGAGAAGATGTTACATATAAAGAACAAAGAAGTATTGCTGATAGAGTACCTCTTTGGCACAAAGAAAATTGTATTCAATGTAATCAATGTGCATTTGTCTGTCCTCACGCTACAATTAGACCATTCTTATTAACTGATGAAGAAGTTAAGAATGGACCAGAAGGTTTAAGCGAATTAGTTAAACCTGCAATGGGACCAAGTGTTGCTGGATTAAAATTTATTATTCAAATTTCTCCAAAGAATTGTGTTGGATGTGGTCTTTGTGTTAAAGAATGTATGGCTAACAAGACAGCTATTAGAACCGGAAGCGGAAAAATGGCTCTTGAACTTGTTGAAGCCAAATCACAATTTGATAAAGAAAAATACGCAACATACTTATATAAGAATGTTGAATATAAGAGCGATAAATTCCCACTTACAACAGTTAAAGGTGTTGGATTCTTAATGCCATATATGGAAGTTAGTGGTGCTTGTGCTGGATGTGGAGAAACTCCATATTACAGATTATTATCACAATTATTTGGTAAAGATCTTCTTATTGCTAATGCTACAGGTTGTTCTTCAATTTATAGTGGTTCAACTCCAGAAACTCCATTTGTAAACGATAAGAATAAGAATGGTGTTGCTTGGGCTAACTCATTATTTGAAGATAATGCTGAATTTGGCTATGGTATGAGACTTGCTACAGATTATAAATTAGCTGCTATTAGTGCTATTTTAAATAGAGCTCTCGAATCAAGAAGTGTCACCAAAGAATTAAAAGAAACTATTAGAAGTTACCTTGCTAATATTAAAAATAAAGATGAAGCAAGAAAGATTGTTCCAACTTTAGTTAAATTAGTTGAAGAAAGCAAGAATAAAGAAGTTAAAGAAGTTCTTGCTTATAAAGATGATTTACTTGATAAATCAGTTTGGATCATTGGTGGTGATGGTTGGGCTTACGATATCGGATACGGCGGACTTGATCATGTTCTTGCAAGTGAAGATGATGTTAATGTTATGTGTCTTGATACCGAAGTCTATTCAAATACTGGTGGACAATCCTCTAAATCAAGTCAAACAGGTAGTATTGCTCAATTCACTGCTAGTGGAAAACGTCAAGCTAAGAAGAATTTAGCATTAATGGCTATGAGCTATGGTAATGTCTATGTTGCTCAAATTGCCTTAGGTGCAAATCCAACTGCTGCTATTAAAGCCTTTAAAGAAGCTGAAAGCTATAATGGACCATCATTAATTATTGCTTATGCTCCATGTATTAACCAAGGAATTAAAGGTGGAATGGTAAACAGTATCGAAACAGAAAGAGCAGCTGTTGAATGTGGATATTTCACAACATTTAGATATGATCCACGTTTAGCAAAAGAAGGAAAATCACCTCTTACTCTTGATTGTAAAGAACCAGACTTTACTAAGATTAGAGAATTTATCATGAAAGAAACAAGATATTCTCAACTTCCTAAAGTTAACCCAGCCCACTATGAAGAATTATTCGCTAAAAACGAAGAATGTGCAAAACTTAGATGGGAAAGAATTAAGAAATTTGGTGCTTAATTAATCAATAATTAAAATTTATCAAAACTAGTCACATCGATTGTGACTAGTTTTTTTAA
>JAEDOI010000037.1 GCA_016302065.1 Bacilli bacterium
CTTTGAATTATTAAGAACGAAAAAAATATTTTATAAGAATTATGATTTTTTTATATTTGTAAGGGTAAACTAAAAAATTGGTTATATTTTTTTCATTTTTTTTAATATTTTTAAAGTAAAATGAATAATAATATGAAAAAACCAAGAAATACGAGAAATAATAAATTAATGAAAGAAGTAGTAGAATATAACAATTATTTAGAGGATGTTATAGCTGAACAAAAAAGAATGATTCAACAATTAGAAAAAGAAAAATCAAAATTTAAAGAGAAGATTCAACAACAAGAAGAAGAAATTGAAGTTTTAGGTAAAGAAGTAGGAAGAGCACAAATAGAAGCTGCATTATCTAATGCTGATCTTAGGCGTGAAATAGATGCATATATTGAATTATGCAGAAAATTAGAACAATTAGTTTTTAAACATGATTAAATAATTGAAAAAAAATTCAATTAATTTTTAATTAAATGTTTTATTTCATTTGGTGGATTTAAATATATGTTCCACAATTTATTGGCATTATTTTCAAGGAAATCCATATCATACTTGCTTCTTTCTTCTGGTCTGTTTCTAATACAGACACCATAATACAATTCTTGTTTTGTTGCAGATATGAAAACAAGACAATTTGAATCAGTATTACCAATTAAATTAAACAAGTCTTGTGCTTCAGCGTGATAGTGAATCATTCTTCTTTCAATACCTTTAAGACCGGCAATTTCACATATTCTAACTAAGAAGTTCACAAAGCTCAAGTAACCTTCCTTGCTTCCGAAGTCCTTTTCTGTTACAAAAGCCAAGGCAGCGAGAGGACCTCTTTCTATAAAGACTGTGTCATACTTGAAACAATAAAACAAATTATTGAACCAGTAAGAAGCGATGTAATATTGAAAGCCTATTACATCAAGAGACCCATTAAAGAACATAGATAAAGCATGTTTTCCTGCTGCAGATTCAATATATTCATATATTATAGGAATTTCTGGATGAAGATTGTGAACTTTATCGAGTAATGTTGTTTTACCACTACCTATTCCCCCTTCAATAATGATATATTTTGGCATCAATTACAAATTAAGAATTATAATATTATTAATATTATTTTTTTTTTTTGGTTTATATATTTAGAATTTCATATTATAATTTTGTATATTTGTCTGTTTATTGTATCTTTCAATGTCTCTTTTGTCTCTTTTGTCTCTTTTGTCTCTTTTTGTATCTCTATTTCTATTTTTAGATATATAAATAATAGATTTTTTTTCTTATTTTATCATTATACAATTTATTAAAAAAATATGAATCAAAATGATCAAAATTTTCATGATAATGGATTGATTTCATTAAGATTTAAATATAATGAAAATACTCTTGTTATGTTTGATTATGAACTTATTCCTCAAGATACATTGGAAGGAACAATAAATGGTGATAGACTACTAGCAGAGCAAGCATTTAATGATTCTTTTAATTTAATTCCAGATTTTAATCGTCAAGAATTAAGAACTGTGCAAGATGTAAATAGATATTTTTTACTTAGTCATATAAATCAATTACCACCAGGTTTAAACAATAATGAAAATGAATTAAATCAATATTTAGAAGATAATTCCGATTATAATTTTGGTATAAGATTAATAAGTTATGGTAATATTTATGCAAATTTAACTGAGCAATATTATGAAATGTTATTAAATTTTTTGTCATACAAATTATTAAATACTGCAAATAATGATTTTCCTGTTAATCTTGATGAATCAACATTTATTTTATGTGAAATAATATTAAGAAAAGATTTTTTAGTAAGTTACATAAGATTTTATTATAGTGATGATAATCGTAGAACATATACTCGTAATGAAGACGAAGATCTACGAGCTTATGAGCAAGCCCAAAGGGATTTAGCACGTGAATTAGGTGAATTAGATGAAATGGAAGAAGATGATGAAGATTTTCGATTGAATCGTAATGTTCTTAATCAAAATGTTAATAATGATCAAACAAGAAATATAAATCGTGTTAGTCATTATGTTATAGGTGATGAACATCCTCCTATTGAATCAATTAGTTATGCATTCAATGTATTTTATATTCGTCATCAAAATAATTTTGAATTATGGTCATTTTTAGTTAATTTTATGCATATCCAAACTTTAAATTATTATAAATTAAGGAAAATTTATAATTTAAGTGATTTCAACAATTTTAGTATAAGTCGTAATTTTTTTAAATTAAATGGATTTGGTGAATTTTTTGATGAAAATATTTTGGATGATCAGGGTAATATTGTAATGAATGATTATTTTAAGGGAGTTACAGAAAATATTGGAAGAAGAAGACCAATTTTAAATAATACAATTCAAAGAATAGGTAAAAATAGTGAATTTAATAATGTAGTAAGAGAAGGAAGTGATATAAATAATTTTCATTTTAATGGTGATGCTGAACGTCAACGATATATTGAATTATATCAATTTTTATATAATGAAATTGTTAATGAAAATGTAATTGATGAAACATATAATCATAAAGAAAAGTATTTTGAAATTTATAAACTTATATTAAAAAATGTTGCTTATGATTTATTAATAATAGAAAATATGATTAATGATTTTGTAATTGTTGATAATGATAATAATGTAAATATTTATTGTTCTATAAATTATTTGAATCATGAAGTGGGAAGATATAGCTTTATCAATGATGCTAAATTTCGTAAATCAGCTAAGAAATCTTTTTGTTTATTTTATTTGATATATATTATTTCTACATGTGAAAATATTGTTATTCAAGATTTATTAATTCAATATTTCAAAATTTTAGATGAAATTTTTATGGTTAGATACGAGGCTTTTGCATTACCTGATTTATTCTTTCATGGTCAAGGAATGTATTTAGGATTAATTTATTTTCTATATTCATTTTATGGTAGTATACCTTCTGCATATATTGAATTAGATTTTGATAACTTGATTAAAAAAATATTTGGTAATAGAGGTTATAATAATTCAATTACAACTTTTGAAGTTTCAATATTAGTTGATAGGTTAGTAGATGGTGATATTGCAATTCCTTTTTATAATTTAATAGACAATAATGTTGTAATACAAAATTTTAGAGAAACTGGAAAAATTAAAACTATATTTCCATGTCTTTGGGATAATTATATTAGGGAACGTAGTAGAACTAATCGTAATTTTTATATAGCTTTATTTAATACATTTAATATTATATTAGCTGCAGAATGGAATAATTTTAAATTGTTTAATGATAATGCTTCATGTGAAGATCTTGAAGAAGAATCATTTAATGCACTTCGTGAATTAGCTATTGTTGATTTAATAAGGGATATATTTAATCAAAGAGATATAAATGGAAGATTTGTTATGACACAAAGAAGATTTATTTA
This sequence comes from Bacilli bacterium, assembly GCA_016302065.1. Taxonomy (GTDB): domain Bacteria; phylum Bacillota_I; class Bacilli_A; order RFN20; family CAG-826; genus Onthovivens. The sequence goes on from JAEDOI010000037.1 coordinate 3,404, forward strand.
TTTAAGTAAAATACTTTATCTTGTTTATCAATTTGCTAAAGATAATTTCGGAAGAGTCAATATATGTTTTGATATGAGAGTATTCAGTAGATTAACATTTTTAACAGGAATAAGAAGAGAAACATTTTTCTTTAGAAATATTTCAATATATGGTAGTTATTTGACATCAGATACTGATTGGAATGAATTTAATGAAGATAATTTAAAATTTATTAAATTAATGAATATTAATGATGTAGAAAGATATATTATAGGTTTAAAGAGTGCAATTGGGAATAGATTACCATTATATATAGGTTTATATTTTATTGATGGAGGTCGTGATAACTATATTAAGAAAGTAGTACCTATTAATAGAATTAGTAATCGATTTTTGACAGCTGCTTTTCTTGATCATAATAATAATTTAAATGAAAATGAAAGAACATATGAATATTATAAAAGAGTTAAAACTAATAGTAGATTATTTTATGCTTTTGATATGAGAAGTTTAGGCGGAATTCAAATCAATATGGATTGTATATTAGCTAATGATAGAGCTGATGTTTATGGAAATTACTTACCAATAAAATTAAGAGGATATAATGAAGTTCTTAAGCAATTTGCCTTTTATTCCCAAATTTATGTTCCTGATGAAAAAGTTGATCAAAGATATAATTGTTTCTATTGGTCAATTCATATTAATAATTATTATGGAAATAAAGTTTTTGATAATGAAGAATTAGTTGATATATATTGTAAATATGGAAAAGGTACAATAACGTTAGAGAAAATAAAACAATTTCATGATGAATATAAGATAAATATAAGAATTAAAAAAATTGTTTATGTTTTAGATGAAATAAAGAAAATAAAAAATGATTATAAATTATTTAATAATAAATATCAAAGAGAAATTACTATAGGACATATAAAATATGAAACATTTAATCATTTTTTTGCTATTGTCCCTATAAGAATTACAAAGTTTTGTTGTCAACATTTAAATTTATTAAAATCGGAATATTATGATATTGATACAGGATCAGGTATAGAAATAGAAAATTATGAAATTAAATCAAAAACTAAGATACATAGATCATATATGGATAAAGATTATACTAATACATATAAATTGTTTAAAGGATTATTGAAACAAGAATTAACTGAGTTTGTTTCGGCATATGAGATGGAAGAATTTATGAACAATATCAGTGATGTAAAACCAAATATTAATATGATTATGAATTTTTCTAAAGTACAGACAAAAGATATTGATATTAAATCCGAAGATGCAAATTATAGATTGAAAAAAAAGAAATCAAAACCACTTATTGCTGCTGCTGATAGTGAAACCTATGTTGATGAAAATAATAAATTAGTACCTTTTTGTTTATGTCTTGTTTATAATACTTATAAAGGGGAAATAAAAAAGAAATCATTTTATGGACCTTATTGTCAAAGAGATTTTTTATATTACTTATATAAAAAAAATATTAGAGAAGTATATTTTCACAACCTAAAATTTGATGGTTGGTTATTTAAGGATTTTCAAATTGTCGATATGGTTTATCATGCTTGTAGACTATATAGATTATGTATATTAGTTGGAGATGGAGAAGTTAGAAAGAAAATATATTTCAAAGATAGTCTTGCTTTAATTCCAACAAAGTTGAAAAATTTTCCAAGAATGTTTAAATTAGATAATATGGAAAAAGAACTTTATCCTTATAATAAAATAAATGCTGAAGTTATTAACAATAATAATTTAGATGTTAATGAATGTAGTTCCGAATTTAATGATAAAGATTTTATTGAATTTAAGAATATGTTAAAAAATAAAGGATTTATTAATGATAATAATAAAATTGATATAAGATCTCTTACTAAATATTATTGTATAAGAGATTGTGAAATATTATATTATGGTCTTAAAAAATTCGAAGAAATGACCATGAAATTATTTAACAACATAAATGGATTAAGGTTCTTAACAATATCCTCTCTTAGCTTTTATATAATGACTGAGGAATGTTTCGATGGATTAAGTTCTTATTGTGGTGATATCAAGAAATTTATAAGAATGTCTGTAAGGGGTGGAAGGTGTATGGTAGCTAACAATAAAAAAATCAAAGTCAATGAAGAAATAGTAGACTTTGATGCATGCTCATTGTATCCATCAGCAATGAGTAGATTATATCTTCCTAAAGGTAAAGTCTTTGGTAGTAATGATAAAGAAGAAATTAAATTGATTTATAAATGTTTAATGGATGAAGATCAAATAATTAAAACAAATGATAAATTTATTTCTGCTATGATTATAAAATGTAAAATTATAAAAGTCGGTAAGTACAGATCCTTCCCTTTATTATCTTATGTAGAAGATGGATTATCAAATTATAGTAATGATATGATTGGAAAAGAAGTTTATTTAACACATATTGAAGTACAGGACTTTATTAAATATCAGGAAGGGGAAGTTGAAATGCTTGAATGTATATATTGGGCAGGTGATAAGGATACTAGAATGGCTGAAAAAATTAAACATTATTATAATTTAAGATCCCAATATAAAAAAGAAGGAAATCAATTACAGGAAGTACTAAAATTATTTATGAATAGCAGTTATGGTAAAACAATACAGAAAGATACTGAGACTGAAGATAAAATTTTCAATAAAATTGGAACAGATAGTTTCTTGAAAAATAATTATGGTAGAATCAAAGAAGTTATTGAACTTAACAAGGAAAGCTATTGGATAAAATTAGATGGATCTTCTGCATCAAGTTATATTCCTGTACAAATTGGATGTCTTATATTAGGAATGTCAAAAAGAATAATGAATGAGGTAATTTGTACAGCAGAAGATAATGGAATAGATGTATATTATCAAGACACAGATAGTATACATATTAAGAAAAAGGATGTAGAAAGCCTAGCCCAGGCTTTTGAAACTAGCTTTGGCCGTAAGCTTATAGGCTCAGCTATGGGACAATTTCATGTTGATTTCCCATTAATTAACAACAAAGAAACATGGAGTAAGAAATCTATATTTTTAGGAAAGAAATGTTATATAGATTGTCTTACTAACACTGATGGTGAAGAAGAAGACTTTATCAGAATGAAAGGTGTTCCAGAAAAAGTAATTAGGAACACAGCTAAAGACATGAATGTACAATTATATGATCTTTACAACAAGATGTATGATGGTGAAGAAATTAGTTTTGATTTATTGAATTCAAACATGCCATCATTTGAATATCAAAAGAACTTTGGTATTAGATTAAGAGAAGAATTTAAAAGAATATTAAAATTTAAATAATTGAATTATTTTAATTCTATTACTGCCGTTAATGTAAAATCTTCTTTATAATTTTGTGGTAATTCATTAGCATAAACCATATCTCTAATTGATAATGTAATAAATGTTTTATTTAATTTAAACTTAGCTGAATAAGTATTTTGTAAATTAGATGAATCATTAATAGGAAAAAGAAAGAATTTGAATGGAAATTCTGCATCAAAGTAACCATCATAATCAGGTGAGTAAAACCATGCATTTAATACATATCTTGAATGATCATAAATTGGTTCTTCAAATCCTACATTATAATAAAGTATTGATAATTCTACTTCATCTTTAGTTTGTAATAATTCATCAGGAATATATATTCTTACTCCTTCTTCTATATTATTAGGATCGAGGTGTATAATAGTTTTATAAGACATAATGAAATTAACTAAGAAATCAATTACAATTAATAGGAGTAAACTCAAAACTGATATATAATGGAAGATATGAACTACCTTGTTTTATTCCCCAGGAAAGTGTCATATTAACTTCTTTTTTATAAGGAATTCTAAAACTTGAAAGTTTGTTTGCTCCTTCTAAATATCTTGATAAGTTTAATACGTAATTTTGTACATTTACATCAGATGACCCTTGATAAATTCTATCATAATTAAAATTTTTACATTCTAAGTATAAAAAAACAAAATAGTCTACTCTAGCAAATACATCTTTAACTTTAACTTTAACATATTTATAATTTGAAAAATAAGTTGGTAAATCTATTTTTATAACATTATTACGGCTAAAATTACTACACCAAATTACATTGTATGGCTCACCTTTCATTTAAAAAATAAAAAAATAAATATTAAAAAAAGATTCAATTATTCAGTTTCCATATCTTGTCCTCCTGCAGAAGGATATAAGTTTTCGTATCTTTCATGAATTAATTTAGCATGTAAATCATCAATGTCCTTCTTTAAAGCAAAGTTAATCTTCTTAAGTGTGTCAATTTCCCTTCTTAATCTATCATTTTCTTCAAATATTGATAAGATCAATGATTGAGGATCATCATTACTTAATGAGTTAATCCATTTAGCATGCTTATCAGCTTTCTTAACTTTTGTAACTTGAATTGGAGCTTGTGGTGCTTTTGACATTAAAATTTAAAATAATGAAATTAAAATTAAAAAAAAAAAATCAATTTATACTATCGCCAAAATATCTGTCATACGTGTCAATAGAACCTTTAGCATTATATACTTTTGATAGTTCTCTTAACTCAGTCAAATCACCATTTAATACTTTTTTTAGAACATCCTTGAGTTTATCTTCATCTACTTTATTTAATAATAATCTTAATTTATCTACTATTTCTGTCGCTATAGCCGCTTGAGGAAATACTGATTTTATCATATTTAAAACTATATCAACTTTACCTGATTTTAAGAACTTAATACCCTTTACTGCTAAATCTATTCCTTTATCTTTTACCCAATCTTTTGCTTGTTTGACATATTTTTTCGCTTTATCATAAAATTTTTTAATACGTTTAAGGCTTCCTAGTGGTGCCATTAATAGAATGATTTAAGAACTAAAAAAGTTCTAATTTAAATCATTTCAATGAATACAAATTTAAGAGAAAGAGAGCACAGATCTATTGGCGAAGATGTATATGAATATTTTCAATCGTTAACTGATAAAGTTACAGGAGGTGAATTTCAAAATGTTTCATTTTTATCATTTGATTCATCAGAACCACCATGTCCAGTTGGTCCAGGACAATTCACAAGATTAAAATTAACAGATAGTTCATGTCAAATTACTTCCTTTGAAAATTCTTTTATACAATTAGAAATAAAAACCACACTTAATATCCGTTGTGGAAGAACTGATGCCTTAACTGAAATTACAAAAAATGTATCAGACGAATTTAAAAATTTTATAAAAGATATTCCTGTAATATTTGTAGGATTTAAATCAGGAATTCATGCAATAGATCATTATAGATTTTATAATTCATTCCATGCAGGACCATTATGTGAACAATCACAAGCAATATATGAAAATGCATTAATATATATGACAAAAGCACAAGAAGAAATTACAAATAAAATTCAAAAATATGCAGTACCAGATGAATTAGATAATGGAAAAATGGATGTACCTGGAATATTCTTAACATATGATGAATTATGTACTTTAAAATCAAAAGAAGTAACTTTCAAAGTTAATATTCCATATGATGATTTTGCTCCATTACAATTTTTTAAAAATTATCCAAATTCAATTTGCGGAGATTTACAATTAGAATTTAAAATTAATAATAACAAAAATATGGTTTTTTATCCACTTGATTTTTCTACAATGTTAAAAAGAAAGTTAAAAAGAAATCCACAATTATCAACTTTGTTTAACGATATGGGAGCTTATGACAAAGTAAATATCCAAATAACTAATTTTCTTGCAAGATCAGAATATGACGGAAAAAAAATGTTCAGTAATTGTGGAGATGAAATTGAATTTTTGAATTTACCTTCAACCATATCAGGAATGATGGATAATATAGATTATCTTAGTACTCCTGTAGGCATAACTCCAGGCGCATTAACTTTACAATCAGCAAAATCATTTATTAATTGTTATAATATTTCTCATGATAGACATGAACAATTAAGAGATTTATTATCTTCAACAAAAATATATAT
>JAEDOI010000001.1 GCA_016302065.1 Bacilli bacterium
ATGGAACAATTACTGCAAATAATGCAGGGACTTGTACTATTACAGTTAAATATGGTGTTGTAACCAAACAAATTAGTTTAACAGTTACAGGTGCTGAGGCTGTTCAAACAGGCATTAAGATTAAAACAGGGAAAACAATTGAAACAACAGAAGGAAGAGGCTATTCTCTATCAGATTTAGTTGCTGTAAAAATGTATGGTGATGTTGAAGGTGATCAAGTCGTAATTACTGAAGATATGATTAGTGGTACATTCAACAAAGATGAAGTTGGTGAATATACATTAACTCTTACAAGTGATGGATTTAGCGAAACATTTACTGTTAAAGTTACTCCTATTCCAGTAGCTTCCATGGGAGAATTACAAGAAGGTTTTAATTTTGGTAATAACTCTGGTTGGGGAAGTGGATTCTATTTTGTTACAAATTTACCAGATATTTCACATTATGTTGATTTAGATGCTGAAACAATAGCAGATGTTTCTAAATATATTGAATTAAATGGAGCTCCTACTCAATTTAAAGGAATTAAACAACTTGGCGGTGGAAGATATGAAATGTATTTTGCCGATCAAAACTTTAAAAATGGAGATATCCTTACACTTAAAGAAGGATTAAAAATGTATCATTATAGTGGTACTTTAAATGGTCATACTCCAAATGGAGATGGTATATTCTATCCAGTTGGCAAATTAGATAAAGAATATAAATTTGTCTTTGGTAATGGATGGCATGTTTATGTTGGTGAACCATCAGAATTAACTGTAGATATGACTGATACTTTAATTGCTATTGGTGAAGCACAACAAATTAATTATACTGTTGGACCAGAAGGAACATATGGAAGCCCAATATTTGCTAGTGAAGATCCTTTAATTGCTAAAGTTAGTAATACAGGTTTAATTGAAGGTGTAAGTGTTGGTTCAACTAAAGTTACAGTTACTTTAGGTTCAGTTGTTAAAGAAATTACAGTTAATGTTACTGAAGCAAAAACAATTAAAGGTGTTAAGATTACAAATGTTCCTAATTATTATTCAATCGTAGTGGGAAGTGATCCAAAAGAATTTAAACCTGAATTTAAAACAGCTAAATTAGTTTTTGAAGATGATACTATGAGCCCTGAATTTAGTATTGATTCTTCAGATTATACAATTGGTGAATTCTCAACTGAAACAGAAGGCGATATTCAAATTCCTGTAAGTGTTACAGCAAAAGGAACAAAATATGATACAACAGTTGCTGCTAAAGTTTACTCATATTATGATCAAGAAGTATATGAAGTAGGTGTTGTTGATTGGTTTAATTATGCTACATTTATTAGAGTTGATAATACATGTACAAATACCGCCAACATTACAACTTCTCCATTATTAAAAGAACAATTAAGCAAGATTAAATATACAAGAAAAGATGGTACTGAAGTTGTTCTTAATGGAAATTATCAATTAGGAGCTAATATTGCTTTATTCCCATCATTCTTATATGAAAGTGAGGGACATCCAGCAATTAATGAAACTAATTATAATGTTGATGGTTATTATCAAGTTGGTGATCTTATTACAATCGAAGAAAATTGTCCTGTCTATAAATGGACTGGAGATAAAGCTCCTACAGCTTCTGATGATAATGCTATTGCAGAAGGAACAGGAGAAATTATCGTCGAAGGTTATTTCAAAAAGACAGTTCAATATAAATATAATGGTTCTATTTGGACTTCATGGATTGAATATGAAGATTTAGTTCTTAGTGAAACTTCAATGGAATTAGAAGTTGGCAAAACAGCTAAAGTACCAGCATCAAGAACTCCAGATAATGCAACACAAGGAACATTTAGTTATGTTTCAAGCGATGAAAGTATCGTTACAGTTACAGCAAATGGTGTTATTAAGGCTGTTAAACCTGGTACTGCTACAATCACTGTTACATTAAGCGATCCAGATTATCCAGAAAAAACAAAAACAGCCACATTAACTGTCACTGTTTCTGATAAGATTACTGGCTTTGCATTAAATAGTGAAGAAACATTAAAGGTTAATAAAGGAACATCTGAAGAAGATTTATTAAAGATGTTAGAAGCTACATTTACCTGGGCAAGTGGTAAGAAAGAAGGAGCAGTTGACTTTAGTAATGCTACAGTAAAGAATTATGATAAAGATACAGTTGGTGAACAAACAATTGTAGTTACTGTTACTGTTGATGGTGTCAAAGTTAATTCAAATATTACTATTGAAGTTGTTAAGAAATCAGGATGTGGTGGATCCATTATTGCTACAAGTGCTATTATTTCAGCATTAGGTCTTGCTGGATTAGGTGTTGGTCTTGCTAGTAAGAAAAGAAGAAGAAAATAGTCAAGAAAACATATAGATTTTTAAAAAAATAATCGTTACAGGGGATTTAATATTATGTTTAAACTAAACGAAATTAAGATTAATTACATGATTGAACCTTTGACTATAAAAGACAATGTCAAAGTAATATGGAATTATGACTCTAATTGTTTAGAAGAACAAAAAAGCTATCAAATCATAGTTAAAAATGAAGATAGTGAAATTATCTATGATACTGGCATAGTAGAATCATCTATTATGGAACAAAAACTAGAAGGCATTATCTTGCCTTCTAGGCATAGATTTAGTGTTCTTTTAAAAGTTATTTCTAAAGTAAATAGTATAGAAGAAAAAGTTACTTTTTTTGAAACAACATTAAGAGATGATGAATGGAAAGGAAAATGGACATCGATTCCTGATTCATTTAATGGTGGAACTTTATATTTTAGAAAACAATTTAAATTAGAAAATAAAAAGATTAAAAAAGCTAGATGCTATGTTTGTGGTATTGGGTATCATGAATTATATATTAATGGTAGAAAAGTTAAGGATGTTGTATTAAATCCTGGTGTAACAAATTATGATTTAACATTGCTTTACGATACATATGAATTAGAGTCATTCTTAGAAAATGGCGATAACGTAATGGGTGTTGAAGTAGGATATGGATGGTATGGAAGTCGTAAATTATTACTCCAACTTTATGTTACTTATGAAGATGGAACAGAATATGAAGATCATTCTACATGTAATTATGGTTGGTGGGTAAGTGGAACTCCTATTATTGATAATTCAATATATGGCGGAGAGATTTACGATGCTAGAAAAGAAGAATTAACTTATCCTCATTGGTGTAAAAAAGAATTTCAACCAACATGGGCAAATGGGTGGATGTATACAATTTTAACTCAAAATCCTGTTGGTAAACTTACTCCTCAAGAAATTCCTCCAATTAGAGTAATCAAGGAATTTGATGTATATAAAACAATAAAAATAGATGACAAACATATTGTTTTTGATTTTAATCAAAACATGGCTGGTTGGGCTAAGATATCCTTAAAAGGAGAAAGAGGTAGCAAAGTAACTTTAGTTTATGCTGAAGGATTAAAAGAAGATAATCATGTAAATCAATTAAATTTAAGAAGTGCAAGATGTTCTGATACATATATTCTTAAAGGCGAGGAAATTGAAACGTATTTTCCTAGATTTACATATCATGGTTTTCAATTTGTTGAAGCAATAATTGAAGGCAAAGTAGAAATAATTTCTATAAAAGGAATACATGTTCATAGTGATGTAAATGTTGTTGGTAGCTTTAAATGTAGTGATGAAATTTTAAATAGATTACATTATATGGCTGTAATCACAGAACAAAATAATCAATATTCAATTCTTACAGATTGTCCACAAAGAGATGAAAGATTTGGTTGGTTAAATGATGTTTCTAGTAGACAATTCCAGTCGAATTTCAATTTTGATATGGATAGATTCTACAATAAAGTTGTTCATGATATATCAGAAACTCAATCTAGTGATGGAGCAATAGCTGATACTGCTCCTTACTATACTGGTGGTCAACCAGCTGATACAACGACTGCATCATACTTATTATTAGCCTTATATTCATATAAATTATACGGAGATAAAGAGTTAATAATTAGAGAATATGATAATTTAAAAAGATGGGTTGAATATTTATTAACCAGACAAAAAGATTACATAATGGATTACTATTACTATGCTGATTGGGTACCACCTCAAACATTAAAAAACAGTAATAGTGATGGAATCTTTGTATCTTCTTTATTCTTACATTGGCATTTAAAATTAATCGCTGAACTTGCTAAGATTGCTTCAAAAGAAGAAGATTACAATAGATATTCTAAGATGGTAATAGAAAGCAAAGAAGCTATAAATAAAAAGTATTACCATGAAGATACTCATTCATATTCTTTAAATACACAATGTGAAAATGCTATGGCAATTTGGCTCGATGTATGTAAAGAAGAAAATAAAAAATTAGTATTTGAAAATGTTGTCAAAGACATAATTGATAATAATTATCATATTACATGTGGAAACCAAGGATATAGACATGTCTTCTATCTTCTTGCTGAATATGGCTATGGAGATTTAGCAATAAAAGTATTGAAGAATGAAGAATATCCAGGGTGGGGATATATGGTAAAAATGAATGCTTCTACTATTTGGGAAAGATGGGAAGCAGAAATGCAAAATGAAATGCATAGCTTTGATCATCCTATGTTTGGAAGTTTCGATGCTATGTTTTACCATTACTTTGGTGGTATTCAATATGATGGAAATGGGTGTGATGAGACTATTATTCATCCATATGTTGTTCAATCTTTAGAGTTTGTAGAAACTAGCTTTGAGACTATTAAAGGAACATTTGTTTCTAATTGGAAAAAAATTGGTACAAAGATTGAATATTATATTGAAATCCCAGTTAATTTGAATATCAAGGTAATAATTGATAGGGATATTGAATCGATAAATGGTACTAAAGTAAGTGGTAAAGAATTTAGATTAAGTGGAGGACATTATACTATTATTAGTAAATGATAGACGTATGAAAGATATATTAACTTATCCAGTTTTATTAGAGGTTTGTGATATTATAGATAAAATGTATCAGTTAGGTTGGGATGAAAGAAACGGCGGTAATGTTTCATACCTTCTTGATGAAAATGAGCTCAATGAATATCTTGACCTTTCGAAGGTAATTAGAACATATTCATTAAATTTTGATGCAAGTGAACTAAAAGGAAAATATTTCTTAGCAACTGGAACTGGAAAATATTTTAGAAACACTAAGAAAGACCCAGAAACTAATCTTGGAATATTTAGAGTTAGTGATGATGGTTTAAATGCAGAATTAATTTGGGGCTATAAAGATGGAGGAAGATCAACAAGTGAAACTTATGCTCACTTAATGTGTCATGCAACTAGACTTAAAGTTGATCCAAAACACCGTGTAGTAATTCATTCTCATCCAACAAACATTTTAGCTTTAACTCATATTCTTCCTAATGATGAGAAAATCTTTACCAAAGAATTGTGGAAAGTAATGACTGAATGTATTGTTGTTTTTCCAGAGGGAATTGGTGTTCTTCCATGGATGCAATGTGGAACATATGAAATAGGTGTTGAAACATGCAAAAAAATGGTTGATAGAAGATTGGTTGTTTGGGGATTACATGGTATTTATGGTGTTGGTGAAACTATAGATGAAGCTTTTGGACTTATTGAAACAGTTGAAAAAGCAAGTGAAGTTTACCTTAAATATCGTAATTTTGAGGAAGTAAATACCATTAGTGATGAGAATTTGAAAGGAATAGCTAAATTTTATGGAGGAAAGCCAAGAGATGGCTATTTAGATTAATGAAAAAATATTATCTTGCTATTGATATTGGTGCTACAAGTGGTAGACACATTCTTGCTCATTATGATGAAAATAATGAATTAGTATATGAAGAAGTATATCGTTTCTTGAATAAAACTATAAAGAAAGATGGTCACTTATTTTGGGATGTTAATTTATTATTTAAAAACATAATTGATGGATTGAAAGAATGTAAAAAAATAAATAAAATTCCTACCTTTATAGGAATTGATACATTTGGTGTAGATTACTGTTTGTTAGATGAAAACGATAAATTAGTAAGAGATATTTATTCATATAGGGATTTTAGAACTGATATTTCTAAACTTGAATTTGAAAAAGAGATGGGAATTGATACTCTTTTTAAAAAAACAGGTGTATATCCTCACTCTTTTAATACTCTTTATCAATTGTATGATGATAAAATGCATGGTTTATTAAAGAGGACAAAAACAATAATGTATTATCCTTGTTATTTGGCTTATTTATTAACTGGTGTAAAGAACAACGAAATATCTATTGCATCAACTAGTGGAATGCTTTCAAGCAAAACAAAAGATTATGATGATGACATTTTAAATATTTTAGGAATAAATAAAGATATTTTTGCTCCAACTATTGAAGCAACTAATATTATTGGAGAATTAAAAAAAGATATTCAAGAAGAAGTAGGATTTAATGCTATTGTTAAACAAGTATATTGCCATGACACTGCAAGTGCAACAATTGGTGCTAAAACAAATAAAGATGAAATATTTATTTCTAGTGGGACATGGTCATTAATAGGAGTAATTAATAATAAATATACCAATTCTTTAGAAATCTTTGATCAAGGATTTACTAATGAATTAAATTCTAAAGAGGAAATTCGTTTCTTAAAAAATATTGTTGGTATGTTTATTATTAATGAAATTGAAAAAGAACAAAAAGAAAGAATTAATATTCTAACTATTGTTGAAATGGCTAAAAAAGGTACAAATTATAAAGAAATATTTGATCCAACAGAACATAAATTTTTAGCTCCTGCTTCAATGGAACAAACTATAAAAGAAGATTTTATTGCTCGTAAAATTGAGCCACCAAAAAATTTAGAAGAATTATTCTATTGTGTTTATAACTCATTAGCTCATGCTTATAAAAAAGCAGTAGAAGATATTGAAGAAATTACCCATAAAAAATACGACACAATTAAAGTGTTTGGTGGAGGAAGTAAAAATAAATTCTTGAATCAATTAACAGAGGATATAACTAAAAAAAGAGTAATTGAAGGACCAAGTGAAGCAACTGCAATTGGTAATATTTATTCTTTACTTGATTAGAAAGGAGTCCATATATGGCTTTATTTAAAAAATTAACAAAAGAAGAAAAAATACAGGCAAAAGAAAGAGAAAGAATTCATAAAGAAGTTATTAAGGCTGAAAATGAATATCGAAAAGAAGATAAGATTCCTCATGAAGGTGCTTTTGTAACTTTGGAGCACATCAATAAGATTTATGATAACCATGTACAAGCTGTATACGATTTTAATTTAGATATAAAGCCTAGAGAATTTATTGTTTTTGTTGGACCTAGTGGCTGTGGTAAATCTACTACATTAAGAATGATTGCTGGTCTTGAAAACATCACATATGGAAATCTTTTTATAAATGGAATATATAGTAATGATTTAGAACCAAAAGATAGAGATATAGCTATGGTTTTCCAAAGCTATGCACTTTATCCTCATATGTCTGTTTTTGATAACATGGCTTTTGGTTTAAAAATAAGAAAGCATAAAACATTACATGTTGATAATAAACTTCTAAAAGAAAAACTTAAGGTTGTTATTTCTTTAGAAAAAGAATTAGCTAAAAAAGAAAGTGAGTTAAAAGAAGTTGAATTAAAAATCAAAAGAGATAGTTCATTACAAACAGTTTTTGACGGAAAAATTTCATTACTAAATAACGAAATTTGTGAATTAAAAGATAAATTAAAAATTGCAAATGAAGAATATATCAATGTTAAAACCACTCCTGTTTTAACAAAAGATACTGATAAGATTAGAAGATTAAATAATGACCTTAAATTTTATAAGAAAAGCTTAGCAAAGTTAGAAAAACAATTAAGTAAAATAGAACTTAAATCTAATTTAGATTCAAAAGAAGTTTTAATAGATGAACTAAAGAAAAATATTTCTTTAGCAAAAGAAAATATTGAAAGGACTGAAAAAGAAATTGAATATTTAGAAAACAATGATGTCGTTGTTTATAAATATAAGCATTTGACAAAAAGAGAAGTTAGGGAACAAGTAGTGAATGCTGCTAAAATTCTTGATTTGGTAGATTATTTAGATAGAAAGCCATCAGCTTTAAGTGGTGGCCAATGTCAAAGAGTTGCTTTAGGAAGAGCAATTGTTAGAAATTCAAAATTATTCTTAATGGATGAGCCTTTAAGCAATCTTGATGCAAAATTAAGAGTCCAAATGAGAAGCGAAATTGTTAAATTGCACAATCAATTACAAACAACAACTATTTATGTTACTCACGACCAAACTGAAGCTATGACAATGGCTAGTAGAATTGTTGTTATGTCAAAAGGTTATATCCAACAAATTGGGACTCCTAAAGAAATATATAATCATCCAGCAAATATTTTTGTCGCTTCCTTTATTGGTAGCCCAGCAATGAATATTTTTGATTGTGAATACGACAATGGAAAATTGCATGTTAGTGATGATTTTATCATTGAATTACCTTCTTCTTTTGTTGAAGCTCATGATTTATTTATAAAAGATCAAATTGTTACATTAGAAACTAAAAAAGAGCAATTAAGTAAGGAAATTGATGGATATTTGAAATATCAAGAACAACTTGCTAATAAAGAAGTTAAGAAGGTTAAGAGCAATATTTTAAATAATAAAGATCATTATGAATACAATAAACTAGAACTTCAAAGTATTGAAAATAAATTAGTAAAATACTATGAATATAGTAAAACAAATAAACATAATATTAAGCTAGGTATTAGACCAGAAGATATAGTTAGACTTGAAGATAGAACTGCAAAACATAACTTAGGTAAGTCATTTATTTCTTCGGTTATTGTACCTGAATTATTAGGCCATGAATATTATGTTCATTTTAATCTTGGAGATCATGAATTAATTTCTAAGATTCAAGGAAATGATAATATTCAAATAGGTGATAAGTTAGAATTAGCATTTAATATGGATTTCTTACATCTTTTTGATGATGTATCAACCAAATTAATTAAATAAATATGAAAAATAATTGGATTAAAAATAACATTAAAATTGATACATTACCTGAATTTAGAAAGGTTGTATCAATTAAGAAAAGGATTAAAAAAGCAATATTATTTGTTACGTGTATTGGCCTTTATGATGCTTATATTAATGGTAAACCTGTTACAAATTCAATGTTTAAACCTGGTTATACTAATTATTATAAAAGAGTTCAATATCAAACTTATGATGTTACAAACAAAATGAAAGAAGGAGATAATAACTTTTCATTTTTACTTGCAAAAGGCTGGGCAAGTAGTGAACATTTTTCTTGGTGCAAACATCCTTATTATGATGATACATATTTAAATGTTGAAATAAGAATTGAATATCAAGATAAAACTAAAGAAATTATTTATAGTGATGAAAGTTTCGATGTTTATACATCTAAAATTATTAGTAGTGAAATTTATGATGGAGAGGAACAAGATTTAAGAATTATTCCAAAATATGTTGGAAAAGCATCAAAATTTGACTTTAAAATTAGGATGGTTAAACAAGAAGGAGAAGAGGTTATAGAAGATGAAATTATTTATCCTCGAAACATCTTTAATACTCCTAAAAATGAATTAATGATAGATTTTGGCCAAAATTTTACAGGCAATATTGTTTTTGAAATAGATGGAAAAGAAGGTGAAATTTTGTCTTTTTTACCAGCTGAAGTGTTAACAAAAGAAGGTAATTTTTATTTTGATAATTATCGTGATGCTAAATCTTATTTTAAATATACTTTAAAAAATGGAAAAAATATTCTAAGACCACTATTTTCTTTTCAAGGATTACGATATATAAAACTTGTTGATATTCCAAGTAATTTTGATATTTCATGTGTTAAAGGACATGTAATTCATTCTAGACTTGAAAGAACATGTTACTTTGATTGTGGTAATGAAAAAATTAATCAACTTTACCATAATATTATTTATGGTCAATTATCTAATTACTTAGACATTCCTACAGATTGTCCTCAAAGAGATGAAAGGTTAGGATGGCTTGGAGATGCACAAGTTTTTGTTCGAACTGCTAGTATTAATTTTAATGTTAAAAAATTCTTCAAAAAATGGTTACATGATTTAAATTTAGGGCAACACGAAGATGGATCTGTAGAAGGTAGTGCACCTATTATTAAAAAGTCTGTAAGAGAAATTTCTTCTGGTTGGGGAGATGCTATCACAATTTGTCCTTATGAAATATATTTAGCATATGGAGATAAAAAAATATTAAAAGATAGTCTTCCACATATGAAAAAATGGGTCGAATATATTAGAAATCAGGGAAGCAATGAATATTTATGGGACAGCGGATTCCATTTTGGTGATTGGGTTAGTTTAGATGCACCATATGGTAGTTATATTGGTGCTACTGATGTTAGATTAATTGCTACTGCTTATTATGCAATTTCAACAAAGATTTTAGCTTCTACTTTAAAGATATTAGGCAAGGATTCTACTGAATACGATAACTTATATGTAAATATTATTAATTCTTTTCAAGATAAATTCTTAAAAGATGGACTTCCTATAGGACAAAAAGCTATTGAAGGAAGTGCAAAAGAGCAAACAGGATATACTCAATGTGCTTTATCTTTAATTATCAATTTCGATTTAGGAAAAAAAGAAGATATTAAAAAACAAACCGATGCTTTAGTTGAACTTATTGAAATGAATGGCATGAGAATGACCACTGGATTTATCGGAACACCATATATTTTAAGAGCTTTAACTAAAGGTGGAAGAAGTGATATTGCCTATAAATTATTATTGCAAGAAAAGGCACCATCATGGATTTATTCAATTAATAAAGGCGCTACTACAATGTGGGAACACTGGGATTGTATAAACGATAAAGGGGAATTTTGGAGTCCTAATATGAATTCATTCAATCATTATGCTTATGGTAGTGTATTTGATTGGATTTTTAATTATGCTGCGGGGATTAACCCACTTAAACCTGGTTATGAAGAAGTTCTTATTAAGCCTTATGTATCAAAAGATTTAGGGCATCTTGATGTAAAATATAAAACAAAATTTGGTTTATTATGTGTGAGATGGTATTTTCAAGATAATGCAACAATTTATGAAATTTCTATTCCTAAAGGAATTAAAGCTAGAGTTGAAATTAATAATAGTTGCTATAATTTAGAAGAAGGAAAATATATGTTTTCACATATTTAATATATTGGAGGAAAATACAATGAAAACTGTAAAAGACAAGTATTTAGTCGTTGGAGCTGATTTTGCTGGTTATCCATTAAAAGAAGCTGTATGCAAACATTTAAGAGAAAAAGGATGGAAAATCCTTGATTTAGGTGTAACTGATCCTAATGTTGAAGATACTGAAAATATGTTCCATAGAGTTGGATTAAGAGTAGGTGCTAAAATCAGTGAAGGTGAATATGAAAGAGCCTTACTTTTCTGTGGAACCGGTATGGGGATTCATATTGCTGCTAGTAAATGTCCACATGTTCATGCTGGTGTTGTAGAGTCTGTCCCTGCTGCTTTAAGAGCAATAACTGGAAATGGTGTTAATGTTCTTGCAATGGGTGCTTTCTATGTTGCTCCACAAATGGGTTGTGATATTGCTGATGCTTACTTAAATGCTGAACTTGGTAGCGGTTATGAATGGTGGCATAATTTTTATGAATTCCATAAATTAGCAATTGATGAACTTGAAGCTTTTAATTATGAAGAATATAAAAAGAACGGCTTTAAGATGAAACATCTAGGTGATTATCCTTTGAAACTTGAAACAAAACCAGAAGATAAATAAAAAACATTTAAAAAATAATTAAAACAATAATAGTCCTTTATATTTAAGGGCTATTTGTTTTCCCAATATTGTTTACCCCAATTATCATAATCCCATTTAGGATCATATTTATTACATTCATAATCTATATAAAAAATATTATTGTTTTTATCAACAACAAAATTAGAAGGATAATAATCAATATTTATTCCTTGATCTTTACACAGTTCTTGCATTGTTTTAACTTGAAAAACATATTGATTTATCGATTCTTTTTCATTAATAAGTTCTAAAATTGTTCTTCCTTCAATATATTCTTTAACTATTCTTTCATTATCAAAATCTATATCAATCATTTGTGGAATCCTAATATTAGTACTTAATAAAGTTTGGTAATCATTATATTCTGATTGTATTTTATTTCCAAAATTATAATAAGAACAAGGTTCATGATGAATTTGTTTAATTACAAATGACTTATTATTTAGCATAGCTAAATAAGAATATCCGCCTTTTCCTTTTCCTAAAAGCTTAATTATTTTGTATTCTTTATTATTAACTAAAATTGTATCCATACAATTATAATATCAATAAAATATTTTAAAAAATATATTATTTCTTATATATTTTAAAAAAATAAAAATAATGTAAAATAATAGTATGAGTATTATTTCTTCGTTTGATAACAAATCTAGACCATTTATTAATCCTAATGATTTTTACAAGAAATCAAATAAAGCATATAAAACAATAATAGTTACTTTTTCACATAAATTAAAAAGCAGTTTAATTGAGAAAGATTTAATTATTCCAATGGATATATGTATTCAAAGTGTCGCTGAATCCATATCTGTTTTTAATATAAAAGATACTAATTTATTATTATTTTTTACAAATGTTGGAGCTCCTATTACTGTAGGTTTGCTTCATGAACTAATTTATATTTATGATATTAAAAATGTAGTTATGTTTGGAAGTTGTGGAATCCTTGATAAATCTATTAACGAATGTGAATTAATAATTCCTACATTTAGTTATAGAGATGAAGGAACAAGTTATCATTATGTAGAACCTTCTGATTATATAGAAATTAAAAATAGTGGGGATTTAATAGGGATTTTTGAAGAATCAAAGATTCC
Organism: Bacilli bacterium; assembly: GCA_016302065.1. GTDB lineage: Bacteria > Bacillota_I > Bacilli_A > RFN20 > CAG-826 > Onthovivens. Next base: position 12,898 of record JAEDOI010000001.1, read on the forward strand.
TTATAGGAAAGGAAAAATATGGACAACCGATGCAATGTATCGAGAAACTATAAATAATATTAATAAAAGAAAGGAGGAAGGCTGTATTGCAGTTGAAATGGAAATAAGTGCAGTTCAAGCATTATGTTCATATCTAAATATAAATTATTTCCCATTTATATATGGTGCAGATAGATTAGATGAAAATATATATAATCCTTCTATACTAGGAAATTTAAATATAGATAAAAGATTATTTCATTATGAAATTGCTAAAAAGATCGCATTAATAATTGATAATAGATATTAAAAAATTCCATATCAATTGATATGGAATTTACATTATTTAGAAATACTATTTACGTTTTCTAATCTTTCAAGATTTCTTGCTTTTGTTCTCCAAACGGCTTTTGAGACAACAATTAAGGCTACACCAGCCATACCACTCATAAATCCAAATATGTAAAGAAACATATAAATGTAATAAGTCACAATATCAATAGCCGACATGATTTCTTCTTCTGTTGCTGTAGATGGTAATGAAGAAGCAGCATCAACTATAGAAAAAATAAATAAATTTAAAAATATTATAGCGACTAAAAAACCAACAATTGTTAAAACAAGTCCTGAAATGAAAAACTTTTTTTCTAAGGATCTAAATTTTTTAATTCTTTTTTCCATTTTGTTACCTCACTTTTTTTGAAATGGTAATTGCAAGTGAACCTGGACCAATATGAGTAGCAACTGATAATGATAATTGATCTATCTCAACATTATTAGGATTAATATGAAGATATTCACATGCTTCCTTCATAAATATTTTAGCACTTTCAAAATCTTTAGTATAGGCAATAGCAACTCTAAAATCATTTATATCATGTGTATCAAATTTAGTTTCTAAATCATGTTTTATAGCTTCTAACATTACTTTTTTTGCTTTTTTTGAACCAATACATTTTTTATAAGCATCAAGTTTTCCACCATTAATTTGAAGAACAGGTTTAATGTGGAGAGCTTCACCAAGTAATGCTCCAGCCGGAGTTACTCTGCCACCTTTTTTTAAATATTTTAAAGTGTCAACCATAATAAATATTGATGAGTTACTTGCTTCAGATTCTAAAATTTGTTTGATTTCTTTAGCGGTTTTGCCTTGTTTAACTAAATTTAAAGCATCATAAACTGAAGATTTAAGAGTTACAGAAATTCTATGGTTATCAACAACAAAAACTTTATCCTTATAATCTAAACTTAAATTTTTTGCTGAATTGCAAGATTCGCTTAATCCGCTGCTCATTGGAATATAAAGGATTTCATCATATTCTTTTAAAGCCTCATCCCAGGCCTCAATTAATTCGCCTATTGCAGGTTGGCTAGTTCTAATATCTGCATCATTTTCTTGTAGTTCATAAAATTTATCAAAGTCAATATTCTCGTCTTGAAAATAAACTTCTCCATTAATGAGAATTGGCATACGCATCATTTTTAGCCCAAATTTAGATAAATCTATATGTTTAATGCCTGAGTTATCATCAGTCATAATTAAAGTCTTCATAATTAAATTCCTCTTATGATTAATATTTTATATGAATTCCGCACTAAAAAAAATGTGATACTAATAACTACACAATCTAGTATTTAATATTGTTTTAAAAAATATAAATTTTTTATTAACTTTATAATATAATAATGAAGATGAAAAAATTTGTTATATTTGATTTAGATGGAACATTAATTGATACAGTTGAAGGTATTACAATTGCTGCAAATAAATATCTTTCTTCTCATAATATTCCTTTTGTTTATTCAAGAGATGATATTGAATCTTTTATTGGTAATGGTGCCCCTCTTTTATTTAAAAGAATGATGAAAAATTATGAATATAATGAGAATGATTATCAAGAATTTTTAACTTTTTATAGAGATAATCAAAAATATAGTAAGGTTTATCCTGAAGTTGTATCTTCATTAAAAGCATTAATATCAAGGGGATATTCTTTATTTATATTAAGTAACAAACCTGATAGTTTGTTACAAATTTTAATTAAAGAATTGCTTAGTGAAATTAAATTTAAATATATTCAAGGCCAGGATAATAAGTATCCTACCAAACCAGATGTTACATTATTAAATGAAAAAATTATTAATAATTTTGATTTAGATCCAAATGATGGGTATTATGTTGGTGATAGTTACGTCGATGTTTTAACTGGACAAAATGCTAAATTAAAGTCTATATTTGTAACATATGGATATGGAGATTATCAAAAAGCTATGTCTTATAAACCAGATTATATTATAGATAAATTCGAAGATATATTGGAGATAGTAAAATGAGTGAAAAAGAAGAATTATTATTTGGATTAAGAAGATGGATGAATAAAGCTATTTTATATGTTGGGAATTATTCAAGTGATGAATTTTTTGATGATGAACTTGTTTTTGATGCGGTTTGTTATTGTCTTGAAGTAATTGTAGATATATCTTCTAGACTCGTTAATAAATATAAAGAAGTAAATGATGAGTATAAAGATGTAGATTTTAATTTCCTTGCTGATCTAAAAAATAAAATTTATGCTAATGACAATATTAACATCTCTTTAATTTATGAGCTTTGTACGAAAGTTTTTAAAGAAATTGTGAATAAATTGAAGAAATAATGGGCCTATAGTTTAGTGGGAGAACGCTCCGTTCGCATCGGAGTAACATGGATTCGATTTCCATTAGGTCCACCAATATTAAATAGAGGCATATTAAATATGTCTTTTTATTTTTAAATAAATGTTTATGTATAAAATTAATTATTTTATAATTAATTAGTTTAATGGAGATCTGTATGAAAAAGAAAACACCTATTTTATTATTTTCTCTCGCTTTAGGTTTACTTCCATTATCAGTTAGTGGACTAACTTCATGTGAGACTAAAAAAGCCGTTTATAGTATAAATTTAAATCAAGTTGTTGGAGCAACTTTAAGTGCTGATAAAATTGAAGCAAGTGAAGGAGAACTTATAACATTAACAATTTCATCATTACAAGTTGGGAAAGAAGTTGACAAAGTTATAATTAGTGATGATATTGAAGTCTCAAAAGTAAATGATTCGACATATACATTTGTAATGCCAAATAAAGAGGTAAGTGTCACCCTTGTTTTAAAAGATATTGTTTATTCTATTAGTGTTATTGATGTTACAGGAGTTACATTAGATGTTCCTGCTTCTTCAATTGGTGGTCAAGAAATTGAAATTAATGTTCTTTCCATTCCTACTGGTAAACATATTAGTGGATTTAATGGGGTAACTACAGAAAAGAAAGAAACAAATAAATATGTATTTGTTATGCCTTTTGAAAATGTTACTATTACACCTTTGCTTGAAGATACAATTTATACAATTTCAGTTGGAGAAACTGATGGAGCAACGTTATCAATAAGCAAAGAAACAGCTGTATATAACGAAACAATAACAATTAACGTGACTAATCTTCCTAAAGGAAAACAAGTTAAAGCTATTACTGTTTCCGATAATGTTAATGTACAAACAGTAAATGAAACTACATATCAATTTGTAATGCCTGCTAGTAATGTTACAATTAGTGCCACTCTTGAATATGCTTACGTAAGTGGAACTATTTCTTATGCAAATGAAGCTAATTACCAAGTCAGTATTTCAAATACTGAATTAGGAGAAGTTGAAACTACGCCAACAGTTACTGGACTTGCTTTTAGTTTAATTAAGGACTATGAATATACAATTTCTATTACAAATTATGATAAAGAAATGTACATTCCTTCATTAATTTTAAATGGTTCATCACTTGAATTAATTAATGATAGAGCAAATTTTGTTGCAAATACTTCGTTATTAACTTTCTCGATTGTAGATAATGTTATTGAATATAATCTTAATTATAATAGTGAAGATGTAAATGTTTTAAATAATGTTACAAAGTCAACAAAAGGTAGTTTAATTAAGTTTAAACCAATAGAAAAAGATGGTTTTAATTATGGAAGTTATCTTGTTTATAGTGGAGAAAAAGACACCTCTACATATGAAGAAATTGTTGTAACAGAAACAAATGAGGATGAATATCCATATTCTTTTACAATGCCTGCTAAACCAGTTCATATTGAAATAAATTATGATATTAAAAAAGTTGAATTAAATTTTGCTGAAAATTCAACATCATTTAAGGGTGTTGTTAAGAGTTCATATTATTTAGTTAATGGAGCTTTAGGAGATTCTAAATATCTTAACTCTAATAATAGCGATATTGATTATGGAACAACTTTAAGGATATTCCTTAATGATATTATTGTTACTGATAGGAATGGTACTGATCATGTTAAATATTCATTAACCGGAATTAAATTTAATAATACTGATGTTACATTAATTGAAACTAGTGAACACGATGCTAAATATTATTGTGATATTACTTTAACTGAAGATATTAATATAATTGAAATTATTGGAAGTGAACAAGCATTTATTAAAAACACAGTTTCTCTTGATAATGATGGGGCAGTTAATGTTGATATTTTTACTGATGAGTCATTAAGTGAAGAAAGTAAAACTGAAAACTATTATGCAAAGAAAAATCATTATGTAAGAGTAATAGCAATTGAAGGATATGAAGTAGTTTCGGTTAAATTTACTTATTATAAATGGGCATATTCTGGTGGGAGTTATAGTAAACAAATTGTCACAATTGATCCTAAAGTTAATGGAAATGTGTTTAGTTTTGATACTAATTCAATGTATTTTGAAAACTATTGTGAAATTTTATGTACTATAAAAACTAAGAGAATAATGAATTATGCAGGTAAATCTTTTGTTGGAACTTGGTTTGGTCGCAATGTATATAGTAGTAATATGCATGATACCAACTTACAAAGTCCAAGTAATAGTTACACTGTATATATTGAAGAAAATGGAACTATTAAGAAAAACACCACTCAATTATGTGTTGCTGAATATTTAGATGAAGAAAACCATATACTTAAAGAAAATGAATCAACTACCGATTATAAGAAAATTTTTAGTTATGGAAATAAGACTTTAATTGGAAACGATAGTCCAATCAATAAATATGATAGAATTTTTGGAATTAAGCAAGAAGAGGGAACAACTTCTAGTGATTATAAATCTATTGCTTATACTTTTGGTGAGACAGGAAGGGATTATTCAATCATACAATGGTTTAAGAAAAATAATGAAGGTGAATTTATTCCTTACGCTGGAGCATTTACTAATAATATAGATAATATTGTTTATAATGACGTTACTTTTGATTTTATTAGTGGAGAATCATTATTAAGTAGTGGAACAAAATTATTTAATGTTATTGATGAATCGTCTAATACTATTGCAACAATTTCAGCTGATGATAGTAGTGCTAAATTAGTTAGTGAAGAGGATTTGATTGAAAGAACAATCTCAACTTCATCAGTTACAGGATGTACAATTACACCTAGTAAAACAACAGCTTATGCTGGAGAAAATATTACATTAACTGTTAGTAATTTAGATGAAGGAAAAGTAATTGATAAAGTATTTGCTAATGATGTTGAATGTAATAAAAATAGTGATGGAACATATAGTTTTGTTGTTCCAACAAGTGATGTAGAAATTACTGTAACATATAAAGTAATTTCAAATATTACTGTTACAGAAAGCTTAGAGGCCACTATTACAGTTGATAAAACTTCAGCTGAAAGTGGAGAAAAAGTGACGATTTCTGTAAGTAACATCATCGATGGTAAAGATGTTGGAGATATCACGGTTAGTGGATTAAATGGAAGTGTCGCCGTAAGCGGAACTAATGGAACATATGAATTTACAATGCCTTCTGAAGATGTAACAGTAACTGTTACATTTGTTGATTATGTTGCTCCTTCAGTTCCATTTGCTAATAAGTCATATGAGGGAAGTAGAACAACTTCTGATTATGATCCTGAATGGGACGAATATTTATCTATTATTGATACGTTAAAATTAGCATTTAGTGAAGATGGTAGTAAAGTAAATGTTTATTTAACAAAGAATTTTAATAGAAGCGAAAATACTGAGCAAATATTAGATTTACCATATAATTACACTGAACCAAGCGGAGAAGCTACTACTGGAACAATTACAATTGAGTTAAATTCATCTACTTTAATTACATTAACATATGATCCAACTGCTGATACATTCCGTATAAGTGATAATGTAACTTATAATGGAACGACCTATTATTTAGGACCTACAACTTTATCGTTAATAGCATAATTTTGGATTATTATTTAAAATAAATAGGAGGATTTTATCCTCCTATTTTAAATATTCTATGTATTTCCCTTATCTTTTTTCTTTTTCTTAAATTCAAACCATGATGAAGGTAATTGACTTAATATTATGGCTATAAACATAACAATACATCCAATAATTTCAGGAATTGTAAGGTTTTGAGGAACATCAGAGAACTTATAGAACTTGTAAATTATTACACCACAAAGTAAACTAAATACACTTTCTAAACTCATTATTAAACTAGCAATTGTTGGATTAAGATATTTTTGAGTACTAATTTGAATAGTATAAGCAATTCCGCTAGAGAATAGTCCTAAAAATAGTAAGGAAATAATACTGTTTTTTAAATTTTCTGCTACAGGAGGTTCAAAAATAAACATTAAAATAGTAGACAAAATTCCGACAATAGCATTCTGAATCAAAGAGAAAGTAAATAAATTAGCTTTTGGTGAAAAATAATCGATTGTTAATATTTGAGCTGTAAAAAGCAATGCTCCAATAAATAAAAATAAATCCCCTTTAGACAATGAAAAATCATTACCAAAACATAATAGTCCCATTCCAATCATTGCAATAACAATAGCAATAATAATATTAAATCCTATTTTCTTTTTAAATAATAAATAAGCAAATATAGGAACTAAAACAATATAAAAAGCAGTAATAAAGGCGCTTTTTCCAGTAGATGTTGTTGAAATTCCAATTTGTTGAAATATACTAGCTCCAAAGAGAAATAAACCAGATAATACACCTCCTAAAATAGTAGCTTTTTTATCTATTTTTTTAATTTTTCTTTCTTTAATAAGGCTAACTATCGAAAAAGGAGCAAGAAATAATACAGCAATTATCCCCCTAAAAGCATTAACAGTATATGGTCCGATATATTTAGAGCAAGATGATTGAAAGACAAAAGCTAACCCCCAAATGAAGGCTCCAAGTAATAAAATAAGTGAATATTTAATTTGAGTGTTTTTAGTCACGTGTAATATTATAAAGTAGTAAAATTAATATTCAAATATGTTACAATAAAAATTAATAATTAATTTATTTTAAGGAGATCATATGGAAAATCAATTCGATATTTCAATAAGTGAGTTTTTTAAAGATTTGATAGAAAAGTTTGGATATAATGGAAAATATGCTGAATTATTAACTGTTGTTTCTGGTTTCTTCTTGTTTTTTATTGTTTTAGGCATCTTTTTCTCATTAAAAAAAGAACAAAGAGTTTTAGGGTTAATTCTAATTGTATCTGGAATACTAACATTTATAATTAATGATTTAATTTTAAAAAAATGCTTTATAAGAGAAAGACCATTTCAATATTTTGGAATAGAACCTCCTGGCTTTTATATATATAGTAATTCTTTTCCAAGTGGTCATAGTGCAATAAGTAGTGCAGGTGCCTTTTCTATATTATTCTATTTTCTATTTTTAAATAAAAGAAAAAGCAAATCTTTAATGATTTATTCAATAATTTCATTTGTAATATGTCTTGGTGTTATGGTTTCTAGAATGGCTTTATTGCATCATTATTTTACTGATTGTATTGTTGGATTTCTTGAAGGTTCTTTAATAGCTTTATTAGTAAATTATTTAGCCTTAATAATTGTTAAACAAATTGAAAAGAAAAAGAATATAGTAATTGAATTATAAAAAAAGAAGCGATAAATCATATTAATTTTGATTATAATCGCTTCTTTTTTAAATTTATTTTTTAACGTTTTGAAACATCAAAAGGAACACCTTCAGCTTTTGGTGCTCGACTCTTTTTTGATGTAAATATTAATAAAATTAAACTTGCAATAAATGGTAATATTTTAAATAATTCAGGAGTAACTCCATTTTCTGCAGTTAAACTAATTCCAAATATTGCTTCAAATAATCCATTATAAATATAACTAATTGATAAGAATACACTGAATACTAATGAAATAATTGAAATTCTTATTGGCTTCCATTGTCCGAAAATCATAATAGCTAAAGCAAGGAAACCAAATCCAGCAACACCTGTAGAAGCATTCCAGAATTGTTGTGTAGGAATGACATAAGCTAAAGCTCCAAGTCCACCTAAAGCACCACTAATTCCAACACCGAAATAGCGGTAGAATTTAACATTAATTCCAACACTAACGCTTGCATTTGGATTTTCACCACAACTTCTTAGTCTTAAGCCAAATCTTGTTTTATAAAGAACAAAATAGCTAACAATTATAGTAATAATTGCTAGTAATAAGAAAATATTAACACTTAATGATTTTCCTTCTCCAAATTTGATTGTCCACGTAAATAAAGACCCATTATAATTGATTGTATCGCTTGATCCTCCATTTAACCTTTTAGTGAAAATCATTGCAATAGCAGTAGCAATTAAGTTTAATGCTGTACCAGTAAGTGTTTGATCAGCATTAAACTTAATAGACAAAACAGAAAGTAAACCAGAATATAAAATACCAGTTAGTATCGCTGCTAGTATAGTTAAAACAACAATTAAAATTTTTCCAAATGTTGAGTCAGCTAAAATGGTTTTAGATAATGAAACAAGGGTAATAAGTCCAATAAATCCACTCATTACCATTATACCTTCTAATCCAATGTTTATGATTCCACTTCTTTCAGAGAACATTCCACCAAGAGCTACAAAAGCAAGTGCAGCGGCAAATATAAGGATATAAGTAAGAAGTAATAGTAATTGGCCAGTCATATTATTTACCCTCCTTAACAATTTTCTTTTGTTTTTTATTGAAACGTTTTTGGCGAATATTTTTAAAAATTCTAATAGCAAAAATAGTTAAGCCTGAGAAGTAAACAATAATACCTGTGATTAAACTTGAAATTTCGTTTGGGAAAATAATTTGAGTCATAAATCCAGCACCATGACTAATCCAAGCTGTAAATAATGAAGCAAATATAACGCCTATTGGATTAATTTGAGCAAGGAATGCAACAACAATTCCATTCCATGGAAGGGCAGGAAGAGAATTTGATAATTGGGCTTGCCATTGCTCTAAATCTGCTAAATAATAAAGAGCAGCTCCAACAGCAGCTAAAGCACCGCTTATTGCCATTGAAATAACAATGTTTCTTTTTTCTTTCATACCAGCATATTTTGTAGCATCTTTATTAAATCCACTTGCTTTAAGTTGATAACCTAATGTTGTTTTAGAAAGGATAAACCAACATACAATTGCTAGTAAAATAGCAATAAATATTGCAATAGTAAAATAGCTTCCTAATTGAGATGATAATCCAAGATCTGGAAGTTTTGCACTTGGATTGAATGAAGTAATTCGATATGTCTTCATTCCTTGTCTTATGTCTACACAGCCTTTTAAATAAGTTTGAAATGAATAGTTAACGAAGAAAAGTGCAATCCAGTTTAACATAATTCCTGAAATAACTTCATTAACATTAAATTTTGCTTTTAAAAGTCCAGGAATGGAACCATAAATTGCTCCAAATATAAAAGACATTAATAAACATACATACCAAGGACATTTAAATTGAAGAGCAAAAATTAATGCTCCAAACATTCCGATAACATATTGACCAGCAACACCTATATTAAACATACCACTTTTATATGAAAAAATAACAGATAATCCAACACAAATTAGTGGAGCAGTTTTTGCAAGTATTGCAAATAAATTTTTTATAGCGCTAGGGCCACCATTTAAGACATTCCCAGAAAGCATTACGAAGAATTCATAGAAAGCATTAGATGGATTCATACAAATAAGAATAATAAGTCCCAAGATTAAGCCAGCAAGGATACATGCAAGAGAAGCATATAATTTGTAAGCTCCATCACTAATAAACATTCTTTTAAAATTATCTTTACTTATTATAATTTTCTTGCTTTTATTCGTAGAGATCTCTTTTTTCAAATCTTTAGAAGAGGAAAGAGTAGATAAAATTTTATCATTATATTTCTTAATAAATAGAAGTGAAATTGCACATATGGCAATCATCATCACAACAAAAACTATAGCAATTCCCATATATTTTAATCTCCTTCCTTAAAATTATAAGTATTTTTACTTCCAGCCATATAAAGTCCAAGTTCTTCTCTTGTAGTATTTTTTGGATCTAATTCACCTACAATTTGCCCTTTAAACATAACAAGGATTCTATCACTTATTTTTAAAACTTCATCTAATTCATAAGAGACTACAAGAATTGCCTTTCCTTTATCTCTTTCATTAATCAATTGATTATGAATATTTTCAATAGCCCCAACGTCAAGACCACGGGTAGGTTGAACAGCAACTAAAATTTCAGGGTCTCTTTCAATTTCACGAGCAATAATTGCTTTTTGTTGATTACCTCCAGACATACTTCTAACAACTGTAGAAGAACCTTGCCCAGATCGAATATCATATTTATCTATCAATTCATTAGAATTTTCATTAATTGTTTTTTTATTTTGGATAACTTTACCTTTTGTGTATCTTTTTTTCCAATAATTTTCTAATATTAAGTTATTTTGAAGGTCATAATCTAAGACCATACCATATTTGTGCCTATCTTCAGGAATATGGCAAAGACCTAAATTATTACGTTTAAAAATAGATAATTTAGTTATGTTTTTGTCCTTTATATAGATATTTCCTTTTTCTACTTTTTCAAGTCCTGTAATCCCAAAAACTAAATCGCTTTGTCCATTTCCATCAATTCCTGCGATAGTAACAATTTCTCCGCCTCTTACATCAAAAGAAACATTATTTACGCTTAAAACTCCTTTATGGATTTTATCTAACATTGATAGATTTCTAATTTTTAAAACAGTATCTTTAATAATAGGTTCTTTCTTAGAATAAGAAAATGTAATTTCTCTTCCAACCATAAGACGAGATAATTCTTCTTTAGTAGTGCTTTTAACATCAAGTGTTTGAACTAACTTACCTTTTCTTAAAATTGAACAGGTATCAGCAACTGCTAAGATTTCATCTAATTTATGTGAAATAAATAGTATTGATTTGCCTTCTTTTGCTAGGTTTTTCATAATTAGTAATAATTCGTCAATTTCTTGAGGAGTTAAAACAGCAGTTGGCTCATCAAAAATTAAGATGTCATTCTCTCTATAGAGCATCTTAAGAATTTCTGTCTTTTGTTGCATTGAAACATTAATGTCTTCAATTTTAGCGTTAAAATCAACTTCAAATCCATATTGTTTTGAAAGTTGTTCTAATCTCTTTTTAGCATATTTAAATTTTATAAATCCACATTTTGTAGGTTCTACACCTAAAATTATATTTTCTAAAACAGTAAAAACTTCAACAAGTTTAAAGTGTTGGTGGACCATTCCAATGCCTAATTCGTTAGCTACATTAGGATCTTTAATAACAACTTCCTTGCCTTTAACTTTGATTTTACCACTTGTTGGTTGATACATACCAAAAAGAATACTCATTAATGTTGATTTTCCTGCACCATTTTCACCAAGAAGAGCGTGTATTTCACCTTTTTTTACTTTTAAGGAGATATTATCGTTAGCAACAATTCCAGGGAATTCTTTAGTAATGTTTTCTAATTCAATGACATATTCTTCATTTTCCATATATTTTCCTATTCTAAGAAAAGAGGAGAGAACCTCCTCTTTTTCTTTAAATTATTTTAATTATTGAGCAAATGGAGAAACCCAAGTTACTGTAACTTTTTCAGTAACTGGAGCAGCTTTTACATCACCACTAATTGTGATTTCGCCAGATTTAACTTTAGTAAGAACTGCTTCATATTCAGCTTTTGTGAATGTTTTAAATCTCCATGAAGCATCAGCTGTTGGAATTCCAACATAATCTTTTTTAGTAACAGTACCTAATACAGAATCAAGTCCAAGATTGTAGTCATGTCCACCAATTTCAGTCCATTTATCTTGGCTATAAACTTCAAGAGCACTTGTAACAGCAGCACTTAAACCTTTCATAGCACTGGTTAAAACTTTCTCTGAAACATATGCTTGATCGGTATCAACACCAATCCATGTAGCCTTAGTGCTACCTTGTTCACAACCAGCAACGACTGATTGGAAAACTTTTCCACCACAAGCAAATACTGTTTCAGTTCCTTCTGTATACCATGATTTCATTGTAGCAGTAGCACCATCAGTAGCAGCAAAAGCACCAGCATAATAATATTTAAGAGTTGTATTAATTCCCATTTCTTTACTAGCAGCTTCAGCACCTTGTACAAATCCGCTTCCATATCTTTGGACTGCAGGAACTGCCATACCACCACAGAAACCTAATTTTGTGTTTCCATCTTTAACAGCAGCATAACCAGCTAAGAAACCAGCAATTTCTTCTTTAAAGATAATTGAAACTGTATTAGATTTTGTTTCATATGTTTGATAGTCAGCTGTATGAGGTTGACCATCGATTAAAACAAATTTGACATCTGGATATGTTGTTTGAGCTTCATAAACAGCATCTTCAAAAAGGAAACCTGGGCAAACAATAACTTTTGCACCTTTGTTGACAGCTTGTTCCATAGCAGCTAAACGAGCGGCTGTGCTATCTTCTGTTGGTCTATAATAGTTAACAGTTTTTCCGTTTTTTTCTGCAAAATCTTTAGTAGCTTCCCATGAGGTTTGGTTGAATGATTGGTCATCAATATCACCTACGTCTGTAACTAAAGCATATTCATAGGTTTGAGTTTGACAGCCTGTTAAACCTGTACCCATTAAAACGAGAGCAGCAGCTGCTAATAATAGTCCTGATTTTTTCATTATTATAAATTCCTCCTAATAAGACTAAAGTAAATATCTACTAGAGGTTATATGTTTCATTAAGTCGCTTTAGAATAAATGCGATAATATGTAGTACTAATTTGTAGTTTAGTGTAGAAACGCAACAACTATTTAATGTTGCATATACATATAAACACTTTAATGAATATTTACACTTTTATATTAGAAAATTATTGAATTGATATTCAATAAGTTAATCGCATTATTAATATAAAAATAATAAAGAAATTATTTTTCCTTAATAATGATTTTATAATTTCTTTACTTTTTGTATTTATAAACCTATGTTAAAATAGAAATGTATGAAAAAAGCAATTTTTTTTGATCTAGATGGAACTCTTTGGGATGCAACTGAGCAAATTGCAACATCATGGAATCAAACAATGGAAAAGCTCAATAAAAAATACAGGTTTACAAAAGATATAATTTTAACTCATATGGGTTTAACACCTGAAGAGACTGGGCCTATTGCTTTTTTTGATGAAACTTTTAAAGATAGCATGGATTTATTTTATAAATGTGTACATGATGAAATTATTTATTTAAGAAAACATCCAGGAATTCCATATTATTTTGAAGAAAAAGTATTAGAAATATTATCAAAAAAATATGATCTTTATATTGTTAGTAATGCTGATAAAGGTTATATTCAAAATTATTTATATGGGTTAAATATGGATAAATATTTTAAAGATTTTGTTCAATATGGAGATACATCATTACCAAAATGGAAGAATATTTTATATATGAAAGATAAACATCAAATAGATAAAGTTATATATGTTGGAGATACTATAAAAGATAAAAATGAATGTGATTTAGCACATGTTTTGTTCGTTCATGCTAAATTTGGATTTGGAAAAATAGATAATGAACAATATTATATTAATTCTCTTTTAGATCTAGAAAGGGTAGCAGATAAACTCTTTAATTTATAGATTGATTTAGTTTTTAAGGAGGTTATAATCATGAAAACTAATTCGAATAATCAAAGTAGTGGAGGCTTAAAACTTAACTACAAACGTACGTTTATTATTGGATTTGCTTTCTTTGGTATTCTTTTATTGTGGCAAGTTTATGATAGTTGGGCTCCAACTATGTTAACCGAGTTATTTAAAGAAGCATTTAATACAACAAATGAAAGAGATGTTCAATATTTAGTAGGAATAATGATGGCTATTGATAATCTTGCTGCCTTAATTATGTTACCTATTTTTGGAAGATTATCCGATAAAACGCATACAAAATTAGGAAAGAGAATGCCTTATATTCTTGTTGGAACATTTTGTTGTGCTGTTGCTTTTCCATTTATTCCTGTATTGTTCCATTTTCATAATTTAGCTGGAACAATCGTAATGATGGCAGTTGTTGTTTTCTTTGCAATGATGTATAGAAACCCAGCTGTTGCTTTAATGCCTGATATCACTCCTAAACCATTAAGAAGTAAAGCTAATGGCATTATCAATATTATGGGTTATATTGGTGGAGCATTTGCCACTGTTGTTGGCTTAGTATTTAGTTTTTCAAAATATTTAGGAACAAAAGATAATCCTAATGAATATTGGTTTAATAAAACAGCTAATATTTGGTTAGTTGAAGGGCCTTTCCTCGTTGCTAGTGTTTTGATGGTTATAAGTGCTCTTGTTCTTTTCTTTACGGTTAAGGAAAATAAAATTGCTGAAGAAGTAAAGGGCGACATGGAACTTGGTGAGAAACTTGCAGCAATCGAAGATTCTGTTGCAAATGATGAAGATGAACGTATGTCTAAAGCCAATAAGACTATGTTGTTATTAATTCTTGCTGCTGAATTCTTATGGTTTATGTCTGAGAATGCCGTTGGAACTTTCATGGGGAATTATACAATTTATTTCCTTGGATGCGCTCATTCATCTTCCTTAATTAATACAATTGTTGGTGGTGTTGGAAGTGTTGTTGGTTTCTTAATTGGTGGTATTTTAGCTGGGAAAATAGGTAGAAAATGGACTATTTTCTCTGGTTTAGGTCTTGCTATTTTATCTACAGTAATTTGGATTATTTGCTCATATACAGTCCCACCTATTACATCTTCAGGATTTAATGTATTTCCAATTTATTTATATTTTGTTTGGTTTATAAAAGGATTAGGAATGAGTCTAGTTCATGTTAATTCCTTTCCAATGGTTGTTGAACTTTGTTCAAGTAAAAAGATTGGGAAATTCACAGGGTTTTACTATGCTTCAAGCATGGCGGCTCAAACATTAACTCCTTGTTTATTAGGTTTAATTTTGCTTCCTAAATTTAATTTAGACTTTAGTTTCCTTCCAATTTATTCAGTTATTTGTTTAGCATGTTCTATAATAGTGTTTGCATTCGTTAAAAATGTTAAACCTAATGCAAAAAATATTAAAAAAGGACTCGAAGCTTTAGACGTGGAGGATTAATATGAAAAAAGAAGAACTTTTAAATAAAGTTGATAGCCGCATTATTAAGGGCATTGCTCATCGTGGTTTACATAATGAAATTTATACAGAAAATGGTTTAAAAGCATTTAAAAATGCACTTGATAATAATTTAGCAATTGAACTTGACATTCATTTAACTAAAGACAAAAAGTTAGTTGTATGTCATGATTCTAATTTAAAACGTACAACAAATAAAGAAGGGATAATAGAGGAATTAACTTTAGAAGAAATTGAAAATAATTATACTCTTTTAGATGGAGGTAAAATCCCTACACTTGAAGATGTATTATCTTTAGTTAATGAACAAGTTCCTTTAGTAATCGAATTAAAAGTAGAAAATAAAAATTATAAGGAATTAGGCGATATTACTAGAATTGAGCTAGGAAAACGTATTAAAAATAAAAAAATGTATATGTTCATCTCCTTCGATCCTCGTGCCTTAGTGCGAGTTAGAAAAATGGGTGTAATTACTTCCTTCTTAATATGTAAAGCTAAAGAATGGACTTATATGTTTAGACATTTATTTGATTCTATCGATATTGAGTGGACTATGGTTGAAGAAAAAAGAGTGAAAAGATATTCTAAAAACCATTTTGTTAATGTTTGGACAATAGAAAATAAAGAACAAGTTGAGAAGGTTAAGCCTTATTGTTCTACAATGACTTTCCAACATATAAACAAAGATATAATATTTAATGCATTGAGTGAAAAGTAAAGAATATTATAGATTAATTAATAAAGACAAAATAAAAAAGATATCTAATAAAAAGGATAGAGATTTAGATATCTTTTTTGAATGCAAAGATATTATTAATTCTAAAAATATTAAAATTATAGCTTTATATTATTCTAAATCTTTAGAAGTTAATTCTATTGAACTAATTAAGTATGCTTTAAGTAATAATAAGGTTGTATGTCTTCCTAGAATTAGAGATGGAAATAATATGCATTTTATAAAAATAGAATCGTTAGATAATTTAGAATGGAACAAAACTTTTAATATAAAAGAACCCATCTTTGATAAAGAAAATATAATAGATTCTAAAAATATTGATTTAATGTTTGTTCCTTTAATTGGTTTTGATAAATATAATCATAGATTAGGATATGGAAAGGGATATTACGATAGATATTTGAAGAATAATAACAATATTTTAACTTTTGGATTAGGATATAAAGAAACTAATATAGAAGAAAATATATTTGATGAACTAGATATTTCATTACAAAAAATAATATTTAAATAAAAATTAATTCCTTTATAATTAAATATATGGAAAAATTTAAATATTTTTTTAATAAATTAGTTAGAAACTATATTTTTAAGATAATTTTTACTTTAATTCTAGGCATAGGTTTATTAATGCTTTTAAGATATGTAGCTTTTAAAGAAAAAGCAGAAATTTTTGCTTGGTGTGATTCTTTATTTATTACTTTTGGTGTCCTTTTTGGAATAGGAATATTATCTTTATTAAGTAGTTTTGGAGCTTTTGATTTAATTGGGTATTCTTTTGCAAATATATTTAGTGTAATTATTAACAAGGATAAAAAGAAATACGTTGACGCTATAGATTATAGAGATAAAAGAGTTGAAAAAAATACGAAAACCAGGTGGTCTTTTTTTGTTTATCTTGGTATTTCCTTGCTATTTCTAATTGCAGCGTTAGCAATTTATATTTACATTCGTTATACATATAATTATTAATTGACAATTTTTTGGTTGTATTAAATTTATATTAAGATTGTTTTTAATCTTTTTTTAATTTTTATTTTTTTATTTATTATGAGTGTACTTAATAACCAATTAGTTCTTAATGGTCTTTAAGTAGGGGGATAGAAAATATGAAAAATTTTAGGAAAAAGTTTTTAGCTTTTTCAGTACTTTCTTTATCAGGAGTACTATTAATGGCAGGAGTTACTGGATGTAACTCAAAAC
Source organism: Bacilli bacterium (assembly GCA_016302065.1). GTDB lineage: Bacteria > Bacillota_I > Bacilli_A > RFN20 > CAG-826 > Onthovivens. Next base: position 30,288 of record JAEDOI010000001.1, read on the forward strand.
CAAAAGCCGAAGTAGCATACGGCGGAACTGCAACATTTAGCAGTGAATATTTTGATTGCTACATGACACAAAAACAAGGAGAAATTGAGGAAGAACTTGTTACAACATCTAGAATGACTCTTCTTGAAAGTGGTGCAACAGGAGTTAAAATTCATCCTTATGCTGCTCCAAAGAATTCTAAGATTTCTTGGGTAGTTGAAGATGCAACAGGGGCAGAGACAAACGAAGTTAAAATTGATGAAAATGGCAATGTTACTCTTCCAACTGTCACAAGTGGAAGAAAAGATTATAAAGTTTGGTGTGTTGCTAAAGAAGTAGTTGAAGAAGGTGAAGGACATCAAGTTAAGACTGCTATAGATTTAACTGTTGTTCCAACTGGAAGTATTGCTACCGGTGTTCAAGACTTAAGAGGTTTAACAACAGAAGAAATGTTATCAACATTCTCTGGAGCTGAAGCTTTAGCTTTAGAAACTGGTTTAGCTGGTATGAACTTTTGGGCTTATGGAGGATATCAAAAGATTTCTTCACGTGTTCATACAACTCGTAGTGAAGATGGTAAAATTACAAGTGGATTATATGTTCCAGGATTTGGATTTGGAAACACAGTTTACGGTTATTTAGCAGAAGATAATCCACAAGAAACTAATGCTGCTTGGAAACGTTATTACCATACAGAAAATTCAAACCAACCAGTTCATGTTAACTACTTTAAATCAAGTGGTAGTGATGTTAGCGATAGATGGTCAACATTTAATGCTCCATTATTTGGAAAATTATTAAATGATGAAGATTTGGATGTTTATGTTCCATCAATGGCTGCTATTGCTGAACCAATTCCTGTTGATGAAGATGGAAACGAATTGACTGGAGAAGAAGCTAATGGGGCACACGCTCATTGGAAAGTAAAAGTTAATGTTGGAGAGAAGATTAAGTATGCTAATCTTGGTACAACCAATGGTAATGCGTATAATGGAAGAGCAGTTGCATTAGAAGATTATTTAACTCCATATATTCTTAAATATACTCAATATGTAGGATGTGCTAACGTATCTCAAATTTTAGATACATTTGTTGGTGATGCTGATTACTATGAAGCAACAAAAGAACAACCAAAGGTTGATGGAAAACCAGTCAAAATTACAGTCAGTGAATTCTTAAAGAATTTCCCAGGAATTACCTTAAACGAAGCTGATAATTCTTTAACCTTCCACTTAACCAAGCCTATTACAAGTGACTTTGCTGCATATAGATTAAACGAATCTGGATTTATGCCACTTGAATTTATTCAAGATACTTTAGGTGAAGGTGATGTTGTATTAGGTATGACAAGATATGGAACTAAAGTTGAGGCTGAAGGCAAAACATTATCAAATCCAGAAGACAATGTCTTATCAACTGGACCATATGTACTTGAAAAAGTTACAGAAGATAAGATTGTCATGAAGAAAAATGCCGATTGGTATGTTAAAAAGGATCCAGCTGGAAGAGAAGTATATAAACTTGGAGGTTTAATTGAAACAAAGAATACATTATTACAAAAAGATACTACATTTGAACTTGCTTATAAACAATATACAGAAGGTTATACTGAAGCTTCATCTATTCCAACTACAAAACTTCAAGATATGAAGAATGATCCAGATACATTACATATTGAAAATACTGGGGAAAAGAATGGTGTTTCATTTAACTGCTTAAATAGAGTTGATTATGATTACTTGTTTGGTGGAGCTGCTTTTGATGCACATGCTCTCTCTGGCCAATTCTTTGGAGGATATACATTAGGTTCTGCTGGTGATCCAGAAACAAGAGCTGCTATGATGCCAGAAGGAGTAAGTGATTGGACAGTTAAAGCAATTATGGGTAATCACAATTTCCAAAAAGGATTAAATAACGGATACAATAGAGACGCTTTTGCTGAAACATTAGGAAGAAAAGGATTCTCTGATTATTTTGGTGATATTAATAAAATGACACCAAAAGCCGATACAAGATATAACGATTCTGAAGCTCATACTGCTGCAGTTAAATCTGTCTTTGGTGAAGCAGGAATTCCAACAGATAGTAAAGAACAAGGTGTTGAATACTTCAAAAAAGCAATTAAAGAAGAATTAGAAGCTGGACGTTTAGTTCTTGGAACAGCTGCAAAACCTACAACTATCAAACTTAATGTTAACTGGCAATCACAAAGTTGGGTTGACTTCCAAGGAAATGCAATCTTTAGTGCAATTGAACAAACAATTGATGAAGCTATTAAATCTAATTCTAGTTGGATGGATGGAACATCTCCATTACTTAAGATTACATTTGAACAAACATATGAAGGAAGTGGTCCAACCGATTGGATGTATGCTTATGCTAAGGTTGCCTTAGGACAATACGATATTGCTCAAGCATCAATTGATGGCGGTGAATATGAAGTTTTCAATGAAACAGGCTTATGGGAATCATATAACATTGATTATTCATTAACTATTCATCACGCTTTAGTTACTAATATTCCTTCATCATTCATTACCTTCAATGGTAAGTATTACTCATTAGATTCATTATACTATGGTTATTCATATGGTATCGAACTTAATGAATTTGGAAGAATTGATTACAGCCAATTAGGCTTATAATCATATAAATATTTAAAGTCAAAGCATAAAGCCATTTAGGTCCCCCTAAATGGCATTATGCATATTTATAGACTTTATTAATGGAGGAAAAAATATGCCAAAATACGTTCTAAAAAGGTTAATTTTAGTATTATTTACGGCTTTTATTGTACTAAGTTTAACTTTTTTCTTATATAAATCATTGCCTCTTGACATTCCACTTGCTGGAGGAAAAGATGCTGCTGCAACATATTTACATAACCAATACATTTTAGGTTATGTAATTAGATTTAATGAAGCTCATCCAGAATATGGTGAATTGCTTGGTGGTAGAGGATTTGAGATTGGTAATACTGGGCAATTATATTATTATTATTCACGCCCTATTATTGAACAATACTTTAATTGGTTAAAAAATATATTTACTAAATGGGATTGGGGAGTAAGTTCTAATCTTTATCCAAATCAATCTGCAATGGGAATAATTGTTAAAAAACTTCCAGTAACAATTGAATTAAACTTAATTTCAATAGTAATTTCCCTTCCACTTGGAATTATTATTGGAATTATTGCTGCTTTAAATAAAGATAAACCAATTGATCATGTTATTAATACATTAATTATGATCATTATTGCTTTACCTTCTTTTATTACAATTTTATATTTAATTATTATATTTGGTTACAATTTACATTGGTTACCTGTTAGATTTGCTGATGCAACTGCACCATTTATTGAACATTTAAAATCACTAGTAATTCCTGTTTTAGCTCTTTCAATCGGAACTGTTGCAGGCTTTGCAAGATTTGTTAGAGCTGAACTTTGTGAAGTTATGAGTAGTGATTACCTTCTTCTTGCTCGTACTAAGGGATTAACTAGAAGACAAGCTATCATTCATCACGCATTAAGAAATTCAATGGTTCCTGTAGTTCCTATGGTTATTGCAGAATTTATAGGGATTTTAGGTGGTTCAATGGTTCTTGAAAATCTTTACAACATTAGAGGTGTTGGAAATATTTATATGAATGCATATAGTGCAAAAGACTACACCTTACTTTTAGCAAATACAGCATTTTATACAATTATTGGTCTAGCAAGCAGCGTTTTAGTTGATATTTCATATGGATTTATTGATCCTCGTATTAGAATGGGGGCTAAATAGTATGGAAAAAGAAAAGTTTGAATATCTTGATAGTATGAGCAATCTTCAAGAGATTGAAATTAGTAAAGATGATTTTAAATTTGCTCAACAAGATACAAAGATTCATGATATAAAAATTAAAAGTAAACCTGTAACTTTCTTTAAAGATGCAATTAGAAGATTTGTTAAAAATAAATCTAGTGTTGCAGGTGGTGCAATTCTTGGTTTGATTATTATTAGTGCAATAATTGGACCTGAAATTATGCCTAAATTTGGTTGCTTTGATGTTAATACAACCCATGTTATGTCGGCAGATGGAGTTAAGAGCGAAATATATCTTCCTCCAAAATTATTTGAAGCTGGTACTGGTTTCTTTGATGGAACGATTTCTAAATCTGATATTGTTTTTGATCAAATTGCAGAACAACCAGTCGGATATGAAATTAGAACAGTAAGCAACTTGAAAAAAACAGAGCAGTATTTAGATCAAGCTGCTAAATACGGTACTGGGGGATTCATTAATCTTACTTATAATAATTTAAGTAATGATGAAATTGCAGATTTCTATTCATACAAATACGATTATGATTTCTTAAATGATTATACAATTGAATATAGATTTATTAAACCATATGTAAGTGGATATAAAGAGGCAAAATATAGAATCTCATTAATGACATTATCTGGAAAAGAAAAAACATATTATCCTCTTACTGGAAACGATTTAACTTATGTTCCATTCACTCAAGAAACTGATAATAAAGAGGGATTTATTACTACATTATTTGATAAAAACGAACAAGGCACAATATCAATTAATGTTAGTGAAATAATGTCTACTAAATATGGAATTAGTTCTCTTGAAGGAGGAAGAATTAATATTGATGTATTAACTGATAGAGAAAAAGATAAATCTTCAATCTTTATTGAAAAATTACTAATTAGTTCAAGTAGCGATACTAATACTGATAGTGTTAGTTTAAGAAGTATTGAATATGCAAATGATTGTGCTATACAAGAACAAAAAGTTAGTGAAGATGGGAAAATTGATAAAGTATTTAATAAGAAATATTGGACTTCATTAAGTAGTAGTAGAAGTATTCACGATGTTAAATTTGTTAAATGCAGTTTTACTTATGACATTTATGAAGATTGTTATGGAGTAAAATTAATGAAAATTCCCGCATTTAAAATTAATGAATGGATAAACACTGGACTTATTACATATGATCCAACTGGTGGACCAACTGAAGATAAGGAAGTATTAGCTTCAAGATATCAATCATTAAGCAAAAAAGATCCAATAGTTGAAATTGTTAGACAAGAAGGAAATGCAATTTGGAATAATGAAGATAAAAACTACACTGGATTCTACTTATACTGTAATATTTCTCAATATAAATATTTAGGATATCCATTTAAACCAAAATATTTATTTGGCACTGATCAATATGGAAGAGACTATTTAAAAACTATTCTTACATCATTAAGATTATCATTGGTATTAGCATTTGGTTGTGCATTATTAAATATTCTTATTGGTATTGTTTGGGGTTCCATTTCTGGATACTTTGGTGGAATTGTTGATATTACAATGGAAAGATTCTGTGATATCGTTAGTGGTCTTCCATCAATTGCTATCATTACATTATGTTTATTGCATTTTAAAAACGATATGTTAGCCTTTATAATTTCGATGTTTATGACTGGATGGATGGGTGTTGCTGGAAGAACTAGAACTCAATTCTATAGATATAAAGGTAGAGAATATGTCCTTGCTTCTAGAACTTTAGGTGCTAGAGATGGAAGATTAATCTTTAGACATATTTTACCTAATGCTATGGGAACAATTATTACCTCATCAATTTTAATGATTCCTAGTGTTATTTATTCTGAGGCAAGCATTGCTTACTTAGGATTAGGATTAAAAGGACAACTTATGTTTGGTGTTATTCTTACGGAAAATAGTAATATTTTCCAAGGATATACTATGTATTTGTTAATTATTCCTACAATTATAATGGCGTTCTTACTGGTTTCGTTTAACTTATTTGGTAATGGATTAAGAGATGCATTTAATCCTTCACTTAAAGGAGAAGATTAATATGAGTGAAAAAATATTGTCTGTAAAAGATTTAGTTGTTTCCTTTAAGACGGATAGAGGAATAGTTCATGCAGTAAGAGGCGTTAGTTTTGACCTTTATAAAGGTGAAACATTGTGCATCGTCGGTGAAAGTGGAAGTGGAAAATCTGTTACTAATAAAGCAATTATTGGAATTAGTAGTGCTAATGCAATTATTGAAAATGGACAGATTATCTATGAAGGAGAAGATTTAGTTAAAGTTAGTGAAGAAGAATTCCATCGTATTAGAGGTAAAAAGATTGGAATGATTTTCCAAGATCCATTAAGTGCTTTAAATCCAACTATGAGAGTTGGTAAGCAAATTATGGAAGCCACTTTAATTAATAAAAATATTCTAAAAAAATATTATGAAGAATTAATTTCTAAAGAACTGTGTGAATACCGTAATGCTATTTCAAGTGCTACTTTTGACAACAGAAAATATGAAGAGGAAATTAAAAAGAACAAGGAAATCGTAGAGAATTTAAAAAAACTTGAAAAGAAAGAATTAACTTTAGAAAAGAAAATTATAATTTTCACAAATAAAATTAATTCTTTATCAACAACTTCTTTAAATTCAAAAGATGAATTAGTAAAAGATAAAAAGACTGATAAATTATCTGTTAAATTAAGTGAATTAAAGAATGAACTTGTTGAAACAAGACAAGATATCACCAATATTAAAAATGACATTAAAAAAGATATTAGTTTAACAAAGAAAAAATTGGAAAACGATATTAATATTAATGATGCTAAAATTAAGTCTATTGAAAACTCAATACCTTCACTTGAAACAGAATTAAAAAGAAATATTGCTACTAATCAAATTCAAAAACTTCAAAAATTAAATGGCGAATTTAGTGCTTTAATCGAAAAATACGCAGTATTTACTGGTGATTTTTATGAATTCTTTAAAATTAGGAAAATTGATTTAAAGAAATTAACTAAGGTAAATGACACCTTATTAAAATCTCAATTACCATTATTAAAGAAAGATCTTAGTATTAGAAAGAAAGAAGCAAAAAAACTTACTAAAATCCATAAAAAAGAATTAATTGAGAAAAAAGATAAGGAACTAAATGAATTAAAAGTTAAATTAGATGCATTAAAATTACAATTAAAAGAATATGAAAGTAGTTTAGATGAAAATAAATTAGCATTAATAAAAGGTGTTATTTTATCTAATAAAAAGAAAGAAAAATTAATCGCAAAATTAAATAATAAATATAAAGAAGTTAATCTTTCTAAAGTTAGTAAGGATAATAAATTAGAATTAGATGAAATTCCTGATTCTAAATATAAACAACTATTTGAAGAGATTAGAAATGTTGAAAAAGAAATTAAATTAATCCATGAAGAGTTCTTAAAGAATACTAAAATATCGAAATTTGAAGCAAAGAGAATGGCTTTAAAGGTTATGAAAGAAGTTGGAATTCCTCTTCCTGAAAGAAGATTTAGACAATATCCGTTTGAATTTAGCGGTGGTATGAGGCAAAGAATTGTTATTGCAATTGCTCTTATTGCAAATCCTGATATTTTAATTTGTGATGAACCAACAACCGCTCTTGACGTTACAATTCAAGCCCAAATATTAGATTTAATTAATGATTTAAAAAAGAAGAGAGGTTTGAGTTGTATCTTTATTACTCACGATTTAGGTGTTGTTGCCCACATGGCTGATAGAGTTGCTGTTATGTATGCTGGTAAAATTGTTGAATATGGAACAGTTGATGAGATATTCTTTGAACCAAAACATCCATATACATGGGCTTTATTATCTTCAATTCCAGATATTAATAGTAAGGAAAAGCTTGAATCTATTCCAGGCACTCCTCCAGATATGTTATATCCTCCAGTTGGGGATGCGTTTGCCTTAAGAAGTAAGTATGCTCTTGATATAGACTTTAAATATGAACCACCATTCTTTAAGGTTAGTGATACGCATTATGCTGCTACTTGGCTCTTACATAAAGATGCACCAGTTGTTGCTATGCCAAAAATTGTTGAAGAACGTATTAAAAATGCAAAAAAATTAGATGAGGAGATGGGCTATGGGAAAGAATAAAGAAGAAAAAAAGGTAGTATCCACTGATGAAGTTTATGATGAAAGTGCTCTCTTTGAATCTAAAGATGATGCTATATTTAAAAGTAATATTCTTCATTCAAAAGAAGAATTAAAAGAAGCATCTTTTTCTAAAAGTGATGAAAACGAAGCTAAAGAACATACTTTAACAAAAGAAGATGATCTTGATAAACTTTTAGAAAAAGAACATAAATTAAATATAAGAGAACCTAAATTTAAAGAAGAATATGTAAAAAACAATGTTATTTTGAGTGTTAATCATTTAAAGCAATATTTTTTCTTTGGTGTAGGCCCAAAACGTTTCAAACTAAAAGCTGTTCATGATGTCTCTTTCCAAGTTCATGAAAAAGAAGTTTTTGGAATTGTTGGAGAAAGTGGATGTGGTAAAACTACAACAGGAAGAAGTATTATTAGACTTTATGATATTACTAGCGGATCTATTTATTATAAGGGTTATCGAATTGCTGCTGGCAGTAGATGGAATGAAAAAGAAATTAAATATTCTAAAATTAGATTTAGAAATCTAAAGAAAGAACTCGGCATAAAATTAAAAAAGGGTGAAATTTCATTAGAATCTTATCAAAATCAATTATGTGAAGCTAAAGCTCATTTAGAAAAAGTAGTAAAACTTCAAAAATTAAAAATTGCTCACATTAAGCATGATCATCGTCATCCAAAAAAAGATTTATTAAAAGAGATACAAATGATTTTCCAAGATCCAATTGATTCTCTTGATCCAAGAATGACTGTTGAAACCATTATTAGTGAAGGTCTTCAAATACAAGGTTTCCACAATAAAGAAGAAAATCATAAAAAAGTTGTTGAAGCTTTAGAAAAAGTTGGTTTAATTGAAGATTATGCTAATAGATATCCACATGAATTTAGTGGAGGTCAAAGACAAAGAATTGGTATTGCAAGAGCCTTAATTATGAATCCAAAATTATTGATTTGTGATGAACCAATCTCTGCCCTTGATGTTTCAATTAGAGCTCAAATTATTAACTTACTTGAAGATTTAAAAGAATCGATGGGTTTATCTATTATATTCATTGCTCACGATTTGAGTGTTGTTAAGTACTTCTGTGATAGAATTGCGGTAATGTATTTTGGAGAAATTGTTGAACTTGCAACAAGTGAAGAATTATTTAAACATCCTCTTCATCCATATACAAAATCATTATTGAGTGCCATTCCTTTACCAAACCCTCATCTTGAAAAGAAGAGAAAGAGAATTGTTTATAATCCTCAAGATTGTCATGATTACTCGAAGGAAAAGCCTGTTCTTCAAGAAATTCTTCCTGGACACTTTATATTAGCAAATAGCGAGGAAATGGTTAAATATAACAAGGAAATTGAACAATTAGATTTAAAGAATAAATAATTTAGTAAATTGGTCACTTCATGTGACCAATTTTTGTTTATGAAAACACGTGTAAAAAGTGTATAATTTTTATATGAATAATAAATTTAAATTACTATTAAGTGTTACATTTATAATTCCTCTTGTAGCATGTTCTAGTGTTAAACACTATTCGTTAAAAGATTATGAATTAAATATGGAATTTAATAATAATTCCTTTAAGATTATGCAATTAACTGACATACATTTAGGTGTTCAAGTTGATAATGTTAAAGAAATGAAATTTATTAGATCTTTTATCGAAGAAAATAAACCTGATTTAATTGTCACTACTGGCGACACTTTCTTAGATGCAAATAAAAGTATTGTGAAATTTTTCTTTGATAAAATGGATGAAAATGAAATTCCATATGCTTTTACATATGGAAATCATGATTTACAAGGAACATATAATAGTGAATTTATTCATAAAACAATTTCAAAAGCAAAATATGCAATGTATAAAGATTATCCAGACGATGATTTGTTTGGAAGAACAAACTATTACATTAATTTAAATAAAAACAATAATACATTGTATAGACTTTATATAATTGATAGTAATTCATACAGTTATCAAGGAACTAAATATAGTTATGATGTAATTCATGAAGATCAACTTGAACATATTTCTAAAATAAATGCAAAAAACCCATGTTTTGGCCTATCTTTTTTTCATATTCCTTTAATTGAATATCAAGAAACATATGATAGATATGTTAAAGGAGAGGTTAAAGGAAAAGGTGAAAATAGAGAACCATCATGTCCTGGTTATGCTAATAATGATGTATTAAAGAAATTATATGATGCAAATATTAGAGCATCATTTGTTGGTCATGATCATATTAATTATAGTGATGTAGTTTATGATGGATTTAGTGATGATTTTATTCTTTCTTATGGTGTAAAAGCTAATAAAACAATATATGGAAATGATGACATTATGGGTTGTAAAATCATAACTTTAAATAGTGAGAACGTTGGCATTTCTTTAGATAATATTGAGGCAAAATTCTATGATTACAGTATATAAGCAAAAAGATACAAGAACGAAACATTATATATCTATTACCTTGTTTTTAGTTTTACTATTAATTATTGGTCCTATTTCTTACTTTTATGGAATCACTTATTTAATTAGTGTTATTACAAATAAATTTTTTGAAATAGTAATGAATTTAGCGCCATTATTATCATATATCGGTGTTTGTTGTTTGATAATGTACTATTATTATTTTATTTTTATACATCGAACAAAAATGCCTATCGCATTAAGTGTACTAATTGTTTTAGGTTTATTTTTTCTTGCTTCTAGCGTAATGTATGTTTTAAATGGTGTTTATTTAGTTAATAACATAAAAGCATTTTTATTTAAAAACTACTATGATTTTCATTTTCTTTTAGGCTTTTTACTTCTTTTAATTGGAATAGCAGTCTTTATAATTGAGTTGGTTTCGTTTATAAAAGGTAAGAATTCAATAGCTAATCTTCTTGTTGATAAAACATTAATTAAATTTAAAAAAAGCTATGCTTTCCTATTTATTTTGTTAACAATCCTGTTTTTATACTTATTTTATAGTTTTTTCACATATATATTTATTGGACAAAAAATTAATATTGAAAGTGTTTTTGTTGGTTTAATATTGTTTGTTAATATTTTTGATTATTTATTTGCTCTTAATTCTTTTAAACAAAGGATAAGCAATTTTTCTCTTATTAATCTTTTTGTCTTAAATGTCTTTATGATTGTTTTATTTATTTCTTTAGAAATTGACAATCCATCATTTTTGATTCAATATATAAAACCAATCTGTCCATTAGATTATGCTATTTCTTTCCCAGTTTTACCTATTCTTATTCTTTTAAATATGGTAGGAACAACTGCGATTTCGTTGTTATCAGTTTTATCATTTAAACAAAAATAATCGTGATTTCATATACTTTTAAAAGTCTATATTAGTAGTAATATTTAAGGATTTTATGTTAAATATGGCTTATTTCTTATTGTTTTTAGCTTTTTAATAAGTTGTTGTAACAGTAAGGTAGTAAGGATAATCAAATAAATCTTTTGAATATCTAAATTCCATATTAGCTCTTTGAGAATCATTATTCCAATCAATAAGGAATTGGTCGTATACGCAAGTATAATTATCACTAGATACCATTTTTTCATAATATGTATCAGTTATATATGGGTTATTAGTAACATCGAGATCAATATTAATTTTTCCAACTCCAATATTAAAATTAGAATGGACATGAAGTCTTTCAAGTAAATATTTATATTCGTTTTCTCCATGATAATAATATAAATCAGCATATACTTTTATTAAGCTTTTAATATTTAAATAACATTGATAATAGTCATTTGTTCCATCGTTTGTAAGTTGAAATGATTTAAAGAAATCAAGAGGATCAGTATCCTTGCCTAAATTAACAAATTTCTCAATTTCTTTTAATGTTTCACCAGCATTTAAAGAAAAATCAAAAATGTAATACATCATGTCATTTACTATTTGACCTTGGGTTAATTTTAAATATGTTTCTTCCTTAGTATAAACTGGAGCTGACCATTCACTCCAAGAATTGAATACAGTTTTTCTAGATGCTGTTTGATGAGAATTAAAATGAGTTTTATTAACATATGCATCTGTATCTTTAATAAAGAAACGAGTTGTATAATTATCTTTATCTAATGTTGCGCTAGTGCCAAATGTTGGCTTATCTTCCTTAATACTTTCTGGAAGGGTAATTTCAATTAATCCATCGATTGTAAATAAATTATTCTCATCAACTGTGTCACCAACTTTAAGATATATATTAACACTTGCATTAATGTCTGCGTTTAAAAGTAAAGTAGCTAGACCGCTTGTTTTGAATTTCAAGTTTCCAGACATTTCATAATCACGTCTATTAGTTGTAGCAATACCAATTTTTGTAAGTAAAGGTAGAGTTGTTAAATCAACATACCCAATATTATCTTTGGTAGCAAAAGAAGTGGTATTTGAACTATTAAATTCTTTTAAAATAGCAAAAGTAATGTCACCACTACAACCATTATACGTCATATCTTTAATAGTTATACTGATCACATTATTTAAGTCTTCAGGATTAAAATTAACACTAAATGAAGTAGGATTTTCAGTTTTAGTATTATATGTAAAATCTAGTTGAAAAGAAGTGTTAGCTTCTATTTTTATATTATCTATATTGTTTGAGACAAAGTTTAAAACAGCACCTACGTAATCTGTTTTAGTGGTTGAATTTTCTACCTCATTTCCTAACATTTGGTTAATTATAGGTAAATAATCTTCTAAATAGATATACAATAAATTTGATTCAGTTATTTTTGTTATCTCTTGTAAAGCATCAACTACATTATAATCATATGTGTAGGCTTGAATTTTATCATTGTATTGAAGCTTAATTAACGAGTCATTTTCGCTTGTCGATGTATCTTCTTCTTTTTTAATTTGAATTGTATCAGTGGTAGTAACGTTACTACTATCAATCGTAGTAGTAACGAACTTACCTTCTAATAGTCCACTTACTTCAAGTGGACTATTAGTGTTGTTTAGCCAACCGTCAAGCGTTATTTGCCTCGGATTGGCATCATTGCCTCGGATTGGTTAATGTGCCATTAAGAGCAAAGGAAGTTGGTAATCCGTTAATAATATTAATTATTGATTGTACGCTGCCATCCATTGATTTATAGTAAGCATCAATCTCGCCTTGGTCAATTGTTGGATCAACATAATCGTTAAATGAAAGTGAGAATGTAAATACATCTCCATTTTCATTTGTTAAATAACTACCACTAATTGCTACAAGAGAAGGATTCTCACCTTTATCAATTGTATCAAGTATAACTTGAATAGCACCAGTTGAAGTCTTATCAAATAAGGCATTGTTAATATTTACAACTAGAGCACCTTCGCTAGCACCTTGAGTAATTGAAACATATTCTTTTAATGTATCTAAATATGTGGAATTAAGGATTGTCCAAATTTGCCCATCAGTTAAATTAAGTAATGCTTCGAAATCAGCATTGATTTCTCCAAATGGGTTTTTAAGTTCAGTGTTTCCAGCATTATTATTAACAAGTCCATTAACAAGAGTGAAAATATCGTAGAATTTACCTTGAGAAAGACTCATTCTTGTTCTACTAGCTTCGCTATATCCTTGGTAATCTAAATATAAACCTTTATTTTGATAAGTGATATTAGCATTATGAGGAACATCGTTTACTTTTCCATGCATTGATAAGTTATATAAACCTAAGTTTGCTCCACTAACAACTTCAACAGCATGTTCAAGAGTTGGGTTTTCTCCAAAATCCATTGCATCAATGTTATTTAAATCAGCATTAATTGCTCCATAAAGATTAACAACAGGAGTGGTTTCACTAGCTTTTGTATAACTAAATCCATATGTAACACCTAATTGTTTTGATTTAATTGTTTTGGCAATTGAATTATATAAAGGAGTTACAACTTGGAAGTTAGGATAAGCATTTAAATCTCCATAAACTGAAGAAACATCAGTTTCGGCAAATGTATCAAGAGCTAAAGATAAAGTTGCATAGTTAACATGTACTTTACCATCTGTTGTAGTATATTGATTAACTGGTAAATCTTTAATTCCAAGTGAATTAAGCTTTCCACTGCTTAAATCTAAGAATAATTTGAAATCTTTATCAGGAAGAGATGAATGTAAAGCTTTTGCATTAATTACTACATCAAGAATTTGCTTTTCGCTTCCTTCTTCACCCTCAACGATTAAATTTTTAATGATTTTCTTATAGGAATTCCAGTTACCATTCATAATGTCATAAATAACTGAATCTTTAAGAATATTATTTAATGCATCCATTGAACTATTTGTTTGTTCTTGGTTTTCATTTGCAAATGTAGCAACAATATTAGTTACTAATTCATCAATTGTAGAATCGGCTAAGAAACCAGTTGCTAAACCATTTTGAACATTGAAATAGGTTTTATTATTTTCATATCTAACATTAAATTGTGAATATAAATCTTTATCACCACCTAATTTAATATCATAAACTGCCCCATTGTTAATTGCTGTAGCATTTCTTAAATCTCCTTTAAGAGAACCAGTAATTTCTCTTGATGCGTTATCAAGACCATCAACTGTTTCTTTAAAACCAATTGAGAAGTTAGTATTAAATGCTTTTTCATTAACTAAGGAAGTAACTGTTGTAAGAAGGTTAGTAGTGCAATCTAAGTTATTGTATTCACCAGCATAATCGCTATTATTGACATATTCCTCATCAAGGCTCATTTCAGTTTCAGCGTTTAATGAAATAGATACGTTATCAATTGAAAGAGGAGCAACAATAAAGTTTCTTAATAGTCCTTCTTCATTACATTTTAATGTAATTGTTAAATCTTGATGAATATTAGCGCTCTCAAGTAAACTTTGTTTAAGAACAAGATTATATGTATAAATCTTTTCTCCATTGATTTCTACAGGAGTTTGATTTAAATCGGTATCGCTTGAAAATGACATTAAAGCATTAGTAACAATTGGAATTAATGGAATAATATCGATATTTTTAATTTCATCAACAATATCTGTGACTGAAGACAAATCTGTGGAAGTTAAGGTTTCTATTGTAGGTAAAAAATCAAGAACATCATTAATAATTTTTCCTGAAACAGAATATCTAGTATAATTCTCTTCATTATTAAAATTATCTCCCCAGTTCCAGTCGATATATAATTTTCCATTACCATTAGCATTAACTAAGAATTTTTCATTGAGCAATGTGTTTGTTGTTTCTAAATCAACGTTTTCAAGATATTTAAATTCACAAGTTCCAGTAAACTTGGCAGCAATATCATCGGTTGGATCATTTGTTTTTTCTCCATCTATGAAAGCTTTGTAATCGATGGCTCCTTTAAAGTTTAAATTGATAGAATTACTATACGTATTTCCTAAACCATTTACATTAAGGTCCATATTTTTAACTTTCAAGTTTGAAGATGCAAGGTTTTCTCCGAGTTTTGCTTTAGCATTCTCGGCTGCTAATTGTTCAGGTGTTTTTGTAGGACCAGATGGATCATCATCCTCATCACCCAAATCGATTGGAGCTTTTGAATTAATAAAGTAAAGAGTGGATAAACTACCACCAACAATTAATGTGGTCACTAAAGTGCTTGCAAGTACTCTTAATAGTTTAAAATTCATAATTTTATCTCCTTTTTTGTTATGATGCTCTTTTAATATAATATTAAAAGAATTTATTGTCAATAGTTTCTAGTTTGGATGACTAGATTTACTATTGTATTTAGTATTGAATACTAGATGTAATAGTTTTGAAAAAATAATTCTGTTATTTTATCGATAATATCGACATTTTTCTTTATTAATATTGAATTAAGATGTTTTTCATTAACAATTTTTGGATAAATATTGAACTATATAATTTTTTGATACTGTAAAATTCTAAAAACTATAGTAAATCCTTTGTCTTTTATATTTTTTACAATTAAATTATCAGTTATTCATTATTAAATAATTATAGAAATATTGTTAATTTTAAATTATAATAAAAAATACTGCAGGCGTGGTGAAATTGGTATACACGTAAGACTTAGGATCTTATGCCTTCGGGCGTGAGGGTTCGACTCCCTTTGCCTGCACCATCTAGGTTGAAATTTCCCCATAAATTTTGCCAAATTAGGTAGAATGAAATGGAGAATTTTTTTATGGCATTAACTAAGATGAAAAACCTGAATGTGTCTTGTTTCATCTCAATCACAATTTACCTCTTTACACGATTTGCCACCAAGCGTGTTAAAAAGGGTGAATTTTCATAATTTATAAAAATGTAATGAGAATTTTATTTTATAAAATATGATTTGTTATTATTAATTTTTATTAAATATATATATCGCAAATTAATTATTTAAAAGTTATATTTAATCTTTTAAAATAATAAGGCAAAGGAATTATATGAGTAAAAATAAGTATATTACATTAGAAAAAATTAATAGCCCAAAAGATTTAAAGAATTTAAGTAAAAAGGAACTTATTTTATTATCTGAAGAGATTAGAGACGTATTAATAAATAAAATTTCAAAAACCGGTGGACATTTTGGCTCTAATTTAGGAATTATTGAATTGACAATCGCTTTACATTATGTTTTTTCAAGTCCAATTGATAAAATTGTATTTGATGTATCACACCAGACATATACTCATAAAATATTAACAGGAAGAAAAGAATTGTTTCTTGATGAAACAAAATTTAATTTAAATAGTGGATTTACTAATTATTTAGAAAACGAAAATGATTGCTTTACTTTGGGCCATACATCTACTTCAATTGGATTAGCCTTAGGTTTAGCAAAAAGTAGAGACTTAAATAATGAACATTTTAATGTTATATCTTTAATTGGAGATGGATCATTAAGTGGAGGAGTTGCTTTTGAAGCTTTATCCAATGCATCATTATTAAAATCAAATTTTATTGTTATTATTAATGACAATGAAATGTCCATAGCTGAAAATCATGGTAATATATACTCAATTTTAGAAAAATTAAGAAATAATAAAGCATATAGAGAAAGTGATAGCAATGTTTTTGTTCAACTTGGTTATGAATATGACTATATTGAAAACGGAAATAATATTGAGGATTTAATAGATTTTTTAACTAAATATAAAGATACTAATAAACCTACAATTCTTCATGTTCATACCAAAAAAGGATATGGTTATGAATTAAGTTATAAAGATGAAGAAAAATATCACTATAGAGCACCATTTAATAAAGAAACTGGTGATAATCTTTTTGATGTCACTAGAACTTTTGAAGTAATAAATGGTGAATATTTTAAGAAAAAGTTGGAACAAAATGCAAATATTTGTTTAATATGTGCAGGTACTCCAAAGAACTTTAATTTCTCAAAAGAGCTAAGAAATACATATAAAAATAGATTTATTGATGTAGGAATTAGTGAAGATCTAGCTTTGCTTTATGGTGTTGGATTAAGTAAAGGAAATACAAAACCTGTTGTTTCTCTATCTTCTTCATTTATTCAAAGAGCATATGATCAAATTGCTCATGAGGTTGGTTTAAATAAACCTAATATGATAGTTCTTGTCGATTTTGCAGGTGTTTCAAAAACTAGTGCAACTCATCAAGGGTTATTTGATGTTGCAATGATTTCTGCAATTCCGAATATTACATATTTATCTCCATCAAGTGAAGAAGAATATATTTCAATGTTAGATTATTGTTTAAATCATGAAGGAACATTCTTTATAAGATTATATGGTGGTCCACTTTTACATAATTCTATAACTGTTAATGAGAATAATTTAACTAAGTTTGAATATATAATAAAAGAAAATAATATTGCTATTATTGGTATATCTAAACTTTCTAATTTTGCCTTAGAATTACATGATAAATTGAAAAAAGAAGGCCTAAATAGTAGTGTTTTTGTTACTCATAATTTATCTTATATTGATAAAGATTTTCTTAATGAACTTATAAATAATCATAAACTAATTGTTACAATTGAAGATACATATTTAGAAGGTGGATTTGGAGAGAAAATATCTTCTTATCTTGGAACAAGAGATGTTAAAGTTTTAAATTATGGAATTAAAAAGACCTATATTGATAATATAGATCTTAATAATATTTATCATTCAAATAGAATAGATATTAATTTAATAATAGAAGATATCTTAAAACTTAATTAATTTAGCTTTATATCCATCATTTACATCAAGATAATATTTAACATTTTCATCTTTTTTATGATCTAAATACCAAAGTTGAGCATAAATCTTATCTTTTTTGGCAAGTCTATCAAAATCCCAAGCAAGTTCTCTATAAGAAATATTCCACCAATGACCACCTTTTAAAACTGTAAATGGTCTAGCATAGAAGATCTCATTATCTTGGTTAATCCATTTAACCTTACGATATACATCTCCAGTTGTAAATGTTTCCTCAAGTAAATCACCACCATGAGCTCTTGCAACGTTTTTTAAATCTTCGATAGTAATTTCGCTTAAAGGTTTATCGTTGTCATAGTAATAATTTAACTTTGTAGTTTCTTCGCTATTTTTTAATTTTTCAAAATCTAAATCGTTTCCAAAATAATCTTTTCCCTCAACAAATAAATTAAATTTATTCCAATCAGTTCCTAATTTGTTGTAAGTTTCAAGGTCATAATATGTAGCTTTTATTTTGGCTTCGTTATTATCTTTAACCCATCTAGCTGGAGCATTTCCATCTTTTAATAATGGTTTAATCACTAAACCAGAGATAAAGGATTTAGGTATAATTCTTGCTAATTTAAAGTAGAAGTGACTATCTCCAATGGCTTTAAAATATGAAGCATAATCATCATGAATGTAGTGAAACATATTGTCTAATTTTAATGAATCACTAAACCAAGTTCCATGGAAATTTCTAATAGCATTATAATTTGGTTTAAAATAATCTTTTGCTGTTCCACCGATTATATTAAAACCTAAATTTAATGTGTCGTATCCTGTAATTTGATTTTTCTTTCCTCCACCTAAATTAAACATTTGGTTATAGAAATTAGACTCATTAAGTTTTCCTTCATATTCTTGTTCAATAATAGCAGCAATTAATTTTCCGCTATCTTCTGCACTTACCCATTCAAGAGGACAATTAAATGCAGTATGGAACATTAACCCATCACTAATATTATCCATTAATAAATTTTTATGGACCATAGCTGTTTGTCTAATGATTGTTTTGTATTTAATATCGGATTCTAAAACAATGTATTCACCTCTTGCTTTAGTTAAAGAATAAATATCAAGTGGAGAGAATAATAATGGATCTCCAATTTGAGCAAATGGATGGTGGTGAGTTCTATTTCCATAAACAGCAACTGTTGAAATTTGAATCAATTTTGGTTGATTTTCTTTGATTTCTTCAATGCAATTTACTAAGTTTTGAACACCTTCAACATTGCATTTATATGCTTGTTCAGGGTATTTGTCTGAACGAGGTGGTATAACGCTTGCTAAATTAAAAATTAATGTTGAATCCTTAACGAATTCAATCATCGATTGCTTATCTTCCATCCTTCCTTCGACGATTTGAACTTTTGGTAAGTATTTCTTATCAATGTTTTTAAGGATTTTTTTAATTCTTTTATTTTTATGGGACACTAAAATTTTAATTTTTTCGACACAATCAAGTTTAACTGCTTCATATAAAGCACATCTCCCCATATTACCTGTTGAGCCAGTTAATGATATTGTTAATTTCATGTCAATATTTTAATGATAATATGTAAAAAATACAAATAAAACAATAAGACAACAATGTTATTCTTTGATATAATTATATTAAACGGAGGAAATTTTATGAAGAAATCATCAATTTTGTTATTGGTAATTTCAATAACTGGATTATTATTGGGAAATATAGCTTCATTTTTAGCAATTAGTAAATTATATAATAATGATTTTAATATTTTACACATTGTAAATGATTTTAATTTTTCTAATTTAAGTTTTGTTACGTTAATAGCAGTTTTAGTTGCAACTTTTATTTGTGTGTTAATTCATTTAATTTTTGTTTGTATTAGAAAAAAACCTAAACATCTTGTTTTTACTTTTCTTGTGTTAATTGGTGGAATATGTAGTGCTTATACTCTTCCATTTACATTAATTAAAACTGTTGATTTTTTAGGAAATATTGAAGCAAATAAATCTGATTCTAACATTGTTAATGCTATTGCTTGTATTGGAACGGCTTTATGTTTAATTCTTGCCTTAATTTCTCTTGCTTTATCAATTTTATGTATGGGTAAAAAGAAAAAAGAAGTCAAAGTGGCCTTAGCAAAAACAAATAGTGAAACAATTATTCTTGGCTCTTCTAAAGATGAAAATTTAGTTGTTGCTGAAGAGAAAAAACCTGAAGTAGATGTTTCAAAGAAAGAAGAAGTTTTAAAAGATGAAACAGTTGAAACTAAAGTTGAATCAAAAGAAGAAATTAAGGAAGAGACAAAAGAAGAATTAATTAAAGATACTATTAAAGAAGAAAAAGAAGCAAAAAATGCTGAAGAAAAGAAAGAAGAATCTATAGTTGAAGAGGAAAAACCTGTTGCCCCTAAAAAGAAAGCACCAGCTAAAAAGAAAACAACAACATCAAAAGATGTTACAGATAAGAAAGGAACTGAAGTTATGGAAAAAACAACTACTGAAAAAGAAGAAAAGAAAGCTTCAACTGCAAAAGCTTATCATGTTGTTAAAAGAAAAGAAGATAATAAGTGGACAGTTAAGTTAGCAAACGGAGACAAAGTTATTAAAACATTTGCAACTAAAGAAGAAGCTTTAGCTTATTCAAAGGGTTTAGCTGAAAGACAAAACGGAACTTTAAGAGTTCACGCTTCTAAAGGTAAATCAAAAGGTAAAATTCAAAAACAATAGTAAAAACTATTATTTATTTATTTTTAGCAAATTTAGAGAAATTACAAATATTAATAAAATTTTTCTTGCTAAAAATATTTTTCCTTGATATATTGTTTAAGCACGGACCAGTGGTGTAGCGGTTAACATGTCGCTCTGTCACAGCGAAGATCGCGAGTTCGATTCTCGTCTGGTCCGCCAACTTAAATTATTGAGGGTATTTACCTTTTTATATATAAGTGGCCCGGTAGCTCAGTTGGTAGTAGCGGAGGACTGAAAATCCTTATGTCGTGGGTCCGAGTCCCACTTGGGCCACCATTTCTAGAGGTTATTCGCAATATTTGAAATATTGCGTTTTTTTATGCTTTTTTTTACACTTTTTAAACATAAATTTTGAATTATCGGAAAATTTATTAATAATTATTAGTTCGAATAATGAGAAGTTCAAAATTTCTTTTTTCGCATAATGTAGTTGAAACCACGTATAGGTTTTTAGCAACAATTATGGGGCCGAGTTTTTTTGGACTAGTTTTTATTTGCTGTTGCAGATCCATATTTTGTCTTGAAAGTGGTGCATCTTATTTTTAATTATGCTCTCCTTTAAATATAAATTGTGATGCTACAACTATGTTTTAAGTTATCATTACCAATAATAAAAAGTAGGTTATCTCTAGAATGTGTGATAATGTGACAGAATAGTTTTCTGAATTTTATATTATTAGCGTTATTTCCTGTTGGCATTTCTTTTAATGCTTAGATGAATTTATCTGCTTTTTCATTAGGATTCATTTGTGTTAGTAATTTATTTGTAAAGCTTACTTTTTTGATAGTTTTTTATCAATTGTGCTCGTTTAGTTGCTTCTTTGAAATCTCAGTCATATTTGATATGGATTTAAGTGATTCTCTAGGTTTTTCTACTTCGCAATTTAATTTATTAATTTCTTCTTCTAACTTAGATTTATCTTTTGTAAATGTTTCTATAGGAGCTTATTCAAATATATAATAATCCGATTGATTTAAAACAAATTGATTATGAACAATTAATTGATAATGCGCTTTAAAGGTTAAGTATATTTCCTAAAGATAATCTATAAATTAATTTACTAAATATAGGTAATTTAATAATAATAATAATATTTGTATAATTTCATTATCAATAATAATGAATGTAGATTGAAATACCGTAGCAAAATAAAAAAAGGAAAAAGACTACGCCATTAGGAATTTTTTATGGCTTTTTATAAAGTTTAATTCGTCTATGGATGAAATTGTAAATTTCAAAATTGGAAATGCATAAATAGCATTGACAATTGCAAAAACGCAATTTATAATAGAATAGTAAAAAAATAGAAAGGAGAATTATTTATATGAATTGGAAAGAAAAAGTGAGTGAATTAATGACTACTAAAAATATAACTCAAAAGGATTTATCACGATTAAGCGGAATTACTGAAACGTCAATATCTAGATATCTAAACGGGAGCCAAAGGCCTAGAATTGATGTTTTATTAAACTTTGCGAAAGCTCTAGATGTAAATGTTGAGTATTTATTAGAAGAAGAAAGATCTACTCAAGAATCTAGTTTCACCACTATTGCAACAGCTATTGCAAGAAATGGAAGTAATTTAACTATAGAGGAGCAAAATAAATTAATCGCATTGATCCTTGGAAAGGGGAAAAGTGGCTGTAACTAAAAAAGATTATGAAGTTATGGATAAACTTGCTATTGATATCTATGTAGATTATGGCATTAGTTCTTTCCCGCTAGATATTTATGATTTAGCTAAAAAGATGGGTGTTAAATTAATCAAATATTCATTATTTGATGATGTTCAAAGAGAACTTTTGCAAAAAAAATCTACTGATGGTTTTTTTGTAGATTCACCAAAGGGACCTCTTATTTTCTACAATGATTGTATAGAATATCAAGGAAAAATTAATTTAACTATTGCTCATGAATTAAAACACTTTATATGTAATGACGAAAAAGAAGATGAAGACAGCGAAAAACTTGCCGATCATTTTGGAAGATTTCTACTATGTCCAACCCCATATTTGATTTATTCTGGTATTGATGATATCTATGAAATAATGGATATGTTTGGTTTGACTTATAGTGCAGCAATAAACGCACTTAATGCAAGTGAAAATAGAAAATATTATTATGGAAATAAAATATTTGATTATGAAAAATCATTGGTAGATTTGTTTATATAAAAAAACGCCCATTAAAATGAGCGCTCATCACGATATGTTAAATACCATGATCTGGACAATTGTGATTTTAACATAAGCGTGATGATTTTGTCAAATAAACTAAAGGGAAGAACCCTTAGAAAGGAGATGAAATCGTTATGACAAAATTACAATTAGAATTTCTTCTTTATGGTGGTTTATGGTAAAGAAGAATAATCTTAAAAAATTTATAAACCTAAATTTTATTGATTTTACAAATCAGACTTATTTAATTGGCAAATATGATTTGCCTTATGTTACATGTTCTGATTGTGTAAATCCAAATTATCTTGCTTTATATTCAGAATCTAATAATTATTTTAAGACTGAAAATACCTGTGTTTGTTTTTATCTTTATGATAATAAATTCGATGGTATTAAAGGTATTTATAACGCAATATATTATAAAGATGAGAAATTATTGGCAAAATATAAAGAAAGATTTAAAGGTGTGAAATATGCTATCGCACCTGATTATTCACAATGTGGAGATATTCCTAGATTTGAAAATATTTATCGTTTGGCGAAATCTAGAATAGTAGCAAATTGGTTATTATTAGAGTGTGATGTTCTTGTCATTCCAAATGTAACATACGCTAATGAAAACTATTTTGATGTTATGCTCGATGGTATGGAAAACACTGAGGTGGTAGCTTTTAGTGTAAAAGGATTGTTAAGAGAAACATCAGAAAAAGAATTGTTATTAAAGGCAATTCGATATACGGTAGATAATTTAAAATATCTAAAGAAAATTATTGTCTATAGTGTTTCCACAAGTGATGAAAAAGTAATGTCGTTATTTGAATACGCATTATCTAAAGGAATTGAAATTATCATTCCAAATAATATTTTAAAAGAAAGAAATATTATTAATAAAAAGGTGGTGGTATCTAATGGGAAAGACTAGTAAAAGTGGATTAGGAGTTGGAACAGGAAGTTCACCACAAGGAAGTTTATCACAAGGAAATGTTGATGCAAAAGTTAAAGAGTTAACAAAAAAATTGAAACCATTTGATTCTACCTTATTTAGTTATCAAGAAAGCATTCCTAAATACGAAGGTTATTTATTGAATTTAGATCATAGTATTGGAGGATCTAAGGCGAAATTTTTAAAAGAAGCTTTAGGGTATAAAACTGGTGATGGATTTAAACTTCATATGGCAATTGGTCAAGCTATCAATGGTAAAATACCAAGTAAAGTTGAAACCACACCATTTGGAACAAAGTATAATTTTAATACTAAACTAAAAGGAAACGATGGGAAATATCATTCAACTAATGTAACTATAGTAGTGCAAAACGATAATGGAAAGACTACATGGAGAATAATCACTTTGACTCCAGGGAAAAAAGACAGATAGGAGGACTTTATGAACGAATTGGATTGTGTAAAATTAATTAAACCTTTTAAAGGGTTAAAAGTAGGAACAAAAGGGTGTATTGTATTGAAATATACTGAAAATGATTTTGAAGTAGAGTTTTTCGACGAAAATGATGAAACAATAGATGTTTATACAATTTCAAGAGAATATCTAGAGGTTTATTGGACACCAAAGGATGGATATTTGAACAAAAATTAAAACTGTTTT
Organism: Bacilli bacterium; assembly: GCA_016302065.1. Taxonomy (GTDB): domain Bacteria; phylum Bacillota_I; class Bacilli_A; order RFN20; family CAG-826; genus Onthovivens. The sequence continues at coordinate 54,902 of JAEDOI010000001.1, forward strand.
ATTTGTTGAATGATATATTAGTTGTGTTTTAGTAAACATTCTTATTGAAAATATTAATTATTTGTTTCCTTATCTAAATAAAATAAAAAATGTAGTAATATTCCAATCCCACCTGACGTAATTGGTGGATATATAAATAAGAAATGATTTTATATATAATGAAGCGCATTTTAATATTACAAAAACATAATTAAGTGATTTATTACATTTTTAAAACTATTTTTAACAAGAATATATGTTAATTAATGATTAAGATTCTTTTCTTTAATGATTAATTCTGGTTTAGATAATATTACCTTTGTATTATCTTTAACTGAATCAACTAAAAAGACATTACTACCAATTGTAACATTATTTCCAATTACAACATCTCCTCCAAGAATGGAAGCTCCTGAATAAATGGTTACATAGTTTCCAATTGTAGGGTGTCTTTTAGTGTTACTTAATTTATGACCTAAAGCAAGAGATAATCCGCCAAGTGTAACGCCTTGATAAATTTTAACGTGGTGCCCAATAATACTTGTTTCTCCAATTACAATACCAGTTCCATGATCTATGAAGAAATATTCACCAATTTTAGCGCCAGGATGAATGTCTATTCCTGTTAAATTGTGTGCTTCTTCTCCAATGAATCTTGCGATAATTTTTTTGTTTTGATTATATAAGATGTGGGCAATTCGATGGTAGTAATTAGCTTTAAATCCAGGATAAGTTAAAATAATTTCTTCAATAGAATCTGCAGCTGGATCGGAATCAAAAGTAAATTGTAAATCCTTTTGCAATGTATCTTTTAATTTATCTAATTCATTAAAAAAATATGTTATATCCTGCTTATTTTTTGATACTTCTTTTTTATATAGCGCCTTAGCTTTATATTTTGATATAAATACAGGTGTTGATGAAAAACAGTTAGGAAATAATATGTTTTTTAGATTTTTAATAAATTTTTTTATTTTTTTATTTCTTGGTAAATTTTTAATATTGTATCCCATAATAGCTTTCCTTTTTGCTTATTTATTATAATCTAATAAACTTAATATTAATACAAAAACGATCTTTCATTTTTCAAGTAAACATAATCTTTACTACTTTTATTACGAAAATAAGTTTAATTATCAATAATTAAGTTGTAAAATATTAAAAGTTAAAAAGGAGTTTATTTTCAATGGGAAGACATTTTGAAGTAAGAGCTGCAGCAATGGCTGCCACTGCAAAGCAAAAGAGCGCTATTTATATGCGTGCAAGTAAAGAAATTTATATGGCAGCAAAAAGAGGCGTTCCTGATCCTAATTCAAATTTAGCATTAAGATCAGCTATTGATAAATATAGAAAATCCTGTCCAAGAGATGTTATTGATAGAGCAATTAAAAAAGCTCAAGGTGGAGATGCTGAAAACTACATTGAGGGTTCCTATGAAGCATTTGGTCCAGCTGGAACATTACTTATTGTTGATACATTAACTGATAATTCAAATAGAGCTTTAGTAAGTGTTAGAACTATTATAACTAGAAAAGGTGGACACTTAGGAAGTGTTGGATACAATTTTGAAAATGCTGGTTTATTCGATTTTAATTATTCTGGAACTGAAGAAAGTTTAGAAGAAGCTTTAGTTTTAGGTGATGTTGATGTTAAGGAAATTTCATTAGAAGATGGGGTTGCTGAAGTTGTTGTAAGTCCAAGTGATTTTGAAAAAGCTAAAGAAATTCTTAAAGATATTGGTGTAAATGATTTTGAAGTTTCTCAAATTACAAAGATTGCTAATGAAACCGTTAAGCTCGAAGGTGAAGAATTAACAAAATTTAAAGAATTGTTGTCTTTACTTGATGAATGTGAAGACGTTCAAGCTGTTTATCACAACGTAGATTTATAAAAATGGGAAAATATGATGTAAAGCGGGCTGTAATTCCTTGTGCTGGAAAAGGCACAAGGTTTTTACCTGTAACTAAGGGAACACCAAAAGAGATGTGTCCAATTGTTGATAAACCTACTTTAGATTATATTGTTGATGAATGTATCGATGGTGGCATCACTAATATATTAATAATTTTGAGTGAAGGAAAAGATGATATTAGGCGATACTATCATAACGATGTTGATTACGAAAAAGAGTTGATTGAAAAAGGCAAAACTGAATTTGCATCAATTATTCATAATGTTGCTAATAAAGCTAATTTTTATTTTACAGTGCAACATGAATTACTTGGGCTTGGTCATGCTGTTTTACAAGCAAAAGAATTTATAAAAAATGAAAATTTTATTGTTTGTTGTGGGGACGATATTTGTACATATGAAGGCGATGCTCCTAGCAAGCAATTAATTGAAGCATTTAAGAAAACTAATGGGCATACAATTGTTGGAGGTCAAAAAGTAAAACATGAAATGATCTCGAAATATGGTTGTATGGATATTAATAGAGAAGAAAGTGCTCGTTTATATTCTCTTAAAGGTATTGTTGAAAAACCTAATATTGAGGAAGCTCCAAGCGACTTAGCAAGTTTAGGAAAGTGGGTTTTTAATAGTAAAATCTTCGATTATATTGAAAAAACTCCTAAGGGCAAGGGTGGCGAAATTCAACTTACTGATGCCATTGCCTTAATGATCAAAGATGAACCAGTTTATTTTTACGATTTTGTTGGAAAACGATATGATTGCGGCGATAAACTAGGATATCTTAAAGCCATTGTTGATGTAGCTTTAAAAAGAGATGATTTAAAAGATTCATTTAAAGAATTTTTAAAAGAAAAAGATTTTAGGTAGGATTTCCTACCTTTTTTTGTTTTATGAGAAGTAAAGTATATTATATAAAGAAAATTACACCTGAAAATATTGTTAAAATTTACGAGGCATTAAGTTTTTCTCTTGAAGGAAATGTAGGAATAAAATTTCATAGTGGGGAAAAAGGAAATCAAAATTATTTAAAACCAGATATGTATGAGCCGATTGTAAAAAGATTGAATGCTACTTTGCTTGAATGCAACACAGCTTATCCTGGAAGTAGAAATACCACTGAAAAACATATGAATTTAATGAAAGAACATGGTTGGAGTCCTCGTTTTAAAGTTGATATTCTAGATGCTGATGGTGATTTAAAACTAGATATTCCTCTTCATAAAATAATTGATAAAAACTATGTTGGAAAGCATATTTTAAATTATGATTCAATATTAGTTTTATCTCATTTTAAGGGTCATCCAATGGGAGGATATGGTGGAGCATTAAAACAATTATCCATAGGATTTGCTAGCTCTTTTGGTAAAAATAATATTCATAGTGCTGGAACAAAAAGCTGGACTAAGAATCAAGATGAGTTTTTAGAAGCAATGGCTGATGCTGCTAAATCAGTTGTAGATTTATATAAAAATAAAATTTGTTATATAAATGTTATGGCAAATATGAGTGTCGATTGTGATTGTTGCAGTAAAGCTGAAGATCCTTGTATTCAGGATTTAGGAATTCTAGCTTCACTTGATCCAGTAAGTATAGATAAAGCATGTTTAGATTTAGTGTATAATTCAAATCTCAAAGGTAAAGAACATTTCATTGAAAGAGTTGAATCTCGTCATGGATTAGTAACAATTGAAGCTGCTAGTGAATTAAAAATTGGCAGTACAGATTATGAATTAGTTGAGATAAAATAAAAAATCTAACTACTTATTGCTATTACTCATATTTTTTAGTTTTTTATTGCTTTATATATTTAATAAATATATAATTTTAAAGACACGATTTCTAAGAATGAATTTTGTCCCGGTAAGATAAATTTTCAAAGGAAAGGAAATTGATTGTATGAATAGAGAAACTACAAATTTAAAGAAAGAAGAAATTGTACGTAAGTGGTACGTCGTTGATGCTGCAAATAAACCATTAGGTAGATTAGCTAGCGAAGTTGCAACTCATTTAATGGGTAAACAAAAACCATCATGGACTCCAAATCAAGATTGTGGAGATTACATTATTGTTATTAACTGTGAAAAAGTATCAGTTAGTGGTAACAACGTTATGACTAACAAAAAATACTACAATGTCAGTGGTTACAATGGTGGTATGAGAGTTAGAACTTTAAAAGAAATGCTTGAAAAATATCCAGAAGAACTTTTCGAAAGAGTTGTTTGGGGTATGTTACCAAAAGGTAGACTTGGAAGAGCAATGGCTAAGAAGTTATTTGTTTACAAAGGAAGTGAACATAAACACGAAGCTCAAAAACCAGAAGTATTAACTTTTAAAAAATTGGAAGGAGTTAAATAATGGCTAGGAAGATTGAATATTACGGTACTGGAAGAAGAAAAACTAGTATTGCTAAAGTAAGAGTATTTCCTGGAAGTGGAAAATTCGAAGTTAATGGATTAGATGTCAACGCTTACTTCCCAATGAAAACATTAGTTCTTGATCTTAAGCAACCTTTAGATGTTCTTGGCGCTGCTGAAAAGTATGATGTTAGAGCAGATGTCGTTGGTGGTGGATATACTGGTCAAGCTGGTGCTATAAGACTCGGATTAGCAAGAGCTTTACTTGAAGCTCATGAAGATAGAGCAGCACTTAAAGCCAACGGATTATTAACCCGTAATTCTAGAAGTAAAGAAAGAAAGAAATACGGTCTTAAGAAAGCTAGAAAAGCAAGTCAATTCTCAAAACGTTAATTTGTTTCTCAATAGAAAGGAAGAGCTATTCTCTTCCTTTCTTAGAAAAAAATACTTGATTTTATAGGCATTATTTACTATATTAATTAAGCATCAATTATTTATGGGCCTTTAGCTCAGTTGGTTAGAGCGCACCCCTGATAAGGGTGAGGTCGATAGTTCAAGTCTATTAAGGCCCACCATAAAAAGAAAAATTGATTGCATTGTTTAAGTGTCTATAGACTGGGCGCTTAGCTCAGTGGGAGAGCACTTCCTTCACACGGAAGGGGTCATAAGTTCGATCCTTATAGCGCCCACCAAAACTTTGCCTTCTTAGCTCAGTTGGTAGAGCAACTGATTTGTAATCAGTAGGTCGCTGGTCCGAATCCGGCAGAAGGCACCATCTTGAGAATATACGCAATATTAAAATATTGCGTTTTTTTTATACTTTTATACTTTTTATTCTTACAGAAGATTTGCTTATTAAATTAGGATTCAAAGCGTCTAGTTCTTACATAGTAAACAATCTTTCTAATGATAAAATACATTTTAAAATATGCTATTATCTATTCAATTTCCATTTGATTTTATATGTTGCTTGTGATGATATCCATCTATAGTAAATTGTTATATTTACATCTATTGATGTCTTTCTTAGCGGATTATTAAAGAGAGGTAAAATAGCCTCATTCACTAATATACTAAAATGTTTTTAATGTTTGTAATGTCTTAAATAGATATTATTTGAAAGTATTTCAAAGCTTTTATTTGTAATTTATAATTAATCTCTTTAATGAATCATCACTTAATAAAGAATCTAATTCATTTTTAGAAGATATAGTTAAACAATTTATATTATTAAATATTGTTTTTACTATGTTATTAAATTCATTATCTTTTAGTGAATTATATTTTTTCTCATATTTTTTATAATATATGTTATCTCTTATAATGCTAAGGGTAATTCTTCTAATTAAACATAAAATATTTGTTTCAATCCAATATAAAAATTTAGAATTACAATTTAATTTGTTTTCAATGTTTTTTATATAATAATAAAATGAAATTCCATCATTAGCATTATGATATAAATCTACATATATATAATCAAAGATAGATAAATCATTATTCTTTAAATATTCTAAAGCATCGCATTTTATTATTTTTACTTTGTCTTTGTATTTATAATTAGGCATAATAAATTTAGTAAAAAGTGATATTATTTCCTCATCATTTTCTAAAATAGTAATGTTTTTTACACTTGCTTTATTACTAATTAAATATGAAAAATAACCAATTCCTAAACCTAATACCAAAACATTGTTTTTTACTATATCAATATCTTTTTTCATAGTATTTATTTCATGTGGGATGGTCGACATCCATGTAATATTGTTTTTATTTAACTCAATATATGTAAATGAATCTTTAAAATAACCAACATCATATGTTTCTCTAAAATATTCATTTTTATTTACCTTAATTTCATCATAAATAAATAAATAGTAAGGATCATATTTAGAAAAATCTAGTGTATATCCTTTACATTTTATTTTTTCTCTTAATTTAATTCCTTTAATGTAGGCGTCATTTTTATATTTTTTAATATCTAATTCTTTGATATTGTTTAGTTCATATTCTTTTTCAAAATTTTTAAAATATGTATCATTTTCATCAATTTCTAGGCATTCTTTTATATAAGAATATAAAGAAATTTCATTGTTAAATTCATAATCATTAAAGTAATTAAAGTAGTCATTATAAAAAGATGCAACTTGTTCATTAAGTTCCATTGTATCTAAGTATTTATTGATTAAAGAAATAGGTAAATTAATTTTCATAATAATAATATTATAAATTATAACTTTTTAATTAACATTACAATTTTCTTATGGATTGAAATGTTTTTTTATAATATAATACATTCGATAAAAGGAGATTTAATATGGCAAAAAAGTTCTTTAGTTTACCAAGAATAGTTCAAATTCTCTTACTTCTTATTCCTGTTGTAGGATGGATTATTGAATTAATTATTAGATGGAGTGCTGTTGCTGAAAAATTCAGTGCTTTAAACCTTGTTGCAGCAATACTTTTTACAGTTGTTGGTTGGGGCTGGGTTTTAAACGTTATTGATATTATCTGGATTTTAGCATTCAAACACTTATTTCTTACAAAGGTATAGTTAAATTAGCCACTATTTAGTGGCTATTTTTTTTATAGAAAGGATAAATTATATGTTACATTTAGTAAATCACCCATTAATTACAATGAAATTAAACAAAATGAGAGATGAAAAAACAAATAGTAAAGATTTTAGAACTTTACTTGATGAAATTTCTTCTCTTATGACTTATGAAGTTTTTAAAGATGTTAATTTAGTCTCTAGTGGAAGAAAAATTAAAACTCCTACTGGATGTGAAATTGATAAATTGAAATTGGAACATGATATTATCATAGTTCCTATTTTAAGAGCAGGAATGGGAATGAGTAATGGAGTTGTCAATATGCTTCCAACAGCTCGTATTGGTCATATTGGATTGTATAGAGACGAAACAACATTAAAACCTGTTGAATATTTTTGTAAAATGCCTCATGTAACTGACCCACTCGTTCTTGTTTGCGATCCAATGTTAGCAACTGGAGGAAGTGCAATTGATGCTGTTACAATTATGAAAGAAAAAGGATTTAAAAACATCAGAATGCTTTGCCTTGTCGGTGCTCCAGAGGGGGTAGAAGCTTTCCTTAAGGTTCATCCTGATGTTGAATTATATTTAGCAGCTCTTGATGATAAACTTAATGAGAAGGGTTATATCCTTCCAGGTTTAGGAGATGCTGGTGATAGAATATTTGGTACTTTATAAACCCACTTTTTTATAAATTTCTTCAACATTTTGATAATAAAAATCAAAATTCTTAAATGATTCAATCGTTTCTAAAGAGAATAAAGAATTTAGTTCTTTATTCTTTTTTAAAAGAACAAAGAAATCAATGTTATTTTCGTATGCTTCATAAGCAATTGGTTGAATTAAATCATAAGCATATTCTCTAGTATATCCTTTATTAATTAGCTCAGTTAATACTCGCTGAGAATAAATAATATTATTTGTTAAAGATATGTTTTTAAGCATATTTTCTGGATAGATAATAAGTGTAGAAATTATTTTTGTCATTCTTGTAATCATGTATTCAATTAAAGTAATACCATCTGCTAAAGATACTCTTTCTACGCATGAATGACTTATATCTCTTTCGTGAAATAAAGCCATATCTTCATAAATAGAAGCCATATATCCTCTTAAAATACGGGCACATCCACAAATATTTTCACTTCCAATAGGATTATGTTTATGAGGCATAGCTGAAGATCCTTTTTGATTTTTAGAAAAATATTCACTTACTTCATGAACCTCAGTTCTAGCTAAATTTCTAATCTCTAATCCGATTTTTTCTAATAAACCTCCAATTAAAGCAATTGTAGAAATATAATAGGCATGTCTATCTCTTTGAAGTACTTGGGTTGAAATATTTGCTTCATTTATTCCTAATTCTTTACAAATAAAAGATTGAGCTTCTAAAGGAAGATAAATGCTAGTTCCTATAGCTCCAGAAATTTTTCCAGTTTCTATATCTTGCCTTGCTTCACTAAATCTTTTTAAATCTCTATTTAATTCATCATAGTATAGAGCCCATTTAAGACCAAAAAAAGTAATATCAGCATGAATTCCATGAGTTCTTCCAATACAAGGTGTCTTTTTATACATTAAAGCTTCTTCTTTTAAAACTTCTTTTAACTTTAAAAGTTTATTATAGATAATATCGTTTGCTTCTTTATATATTTTTGCACTGGCTGTATCTACAACATCAGTAGAAGTTAATCCATAATGAATCCATCTTTTTTCTTCTCCTAAATAAGAAGAAACATTTCTAGTAAAAGCAATTACATCATGTTTTGTTTCTTTTTCAATTTCTAATATTCCATCTAAATCAAAAGAAGCATTACTTTTAATTTTTTCATATTCATCTTTTGATATTTTATTAATTGAATATAAATAATCAACAAGAGCTAGTTCGACATCTAAATATTTTCTAAATTTGTTGTTTAAAGAAAATATTTCTTTCATTTCTTTGCTAGAATATCTATCAATCATTGAAAATATCCTCTTTTATAATAGTAGCATCTCTATCTGGTCCAACACTAATGAAAGCAACTTTGCAATTACAATATTCTTCAATAAAGCTTATATATTCTTTTGTTTCTTTTGGTAAAGAAGCGTAATCTTTAATCTTAGATATATCTTCTTTCCAAGGTTTCATCTCCTTATAAATTGGTTTACATCTATTAAGTTCACTAATTGTTGAAGGAATATAATCAATAATTTTTCCATCTAATTCATAGTGTGTACAAATTTTAAGTGGTGAAATGTTAGTTAAAACATCAAGAAGCATTAATGATAGATAATTAGTTCCCGATATTTCAATTGCATTTTTAACGACTACTAAATCTAAATATCCGACTCTTCTAGGACGTTTTGTAACCGTTCCATATTCGTGGCCTATTTCTCTTATAGTATCTCCAATTTCATTATTTAATTCTGTGACGAATGGACCTTCACCAACTCTTGTCGTGTAAGCTTTCATAATACCTACAACTTTTGAAATTGATTGAGGTGGAATAGAAGCGTTAATTGATACAGAATTTGCAAGTGGTGAAGAAGAGGTAACATAAGGATATGTTCCATTATCTAAGCAAAGCATGGCGCCTTGTGCACCTTCAAAAAGTATATTTTTTCCTTCTTTAATTGCTTTACGAAGAAAAACAGAAGTATCGATGATATGTTCTTCTAGAATTGGCTTTAAAGAGATTAATTTGTTATAAAGTTCTTCTAAATCATATTCTTTTTTATTTACCATTCTTAAAGTTAAGTTTTTAATTGGCAAAATTTCTTCTAATCTCTTTTTTAAATATTCAGGTTCTAAAATATCTCCAACCCTAATTCCCAGCCTTGAAGCTCTATCAGAATAACAAGGTCCAATACCTTTTTTTGTTGTACCAATTTTACCATTCTTTAATAGTTCTTCATAAGCTCCATCTAAATCGAGATGATAAGGCATAATTATATGAGCTCTTGAAGAAATATAAAGATTAAAGTTTGTAATTCCTTTTTCTTTTAATGTATTAATTTCTTCAATTAAAGAAAATAAATTAACGACACAACCATTAGCAATAACATTAATAATTTTAGGATTTATTATTCCACTAGGAAGACTCTTTAATGCATATCTTACACCATTAACAACAAGTGAATGGCCTGCATTGTTACCACCTTGATGGCGGCAGACAATATCCATATGACTTGCAAGATAATCTGTAATTTTACCTTTACCTTCATCTCCCCATTGTAAACCTTCAAGAACAAAAACCATACTATTTAGCCTCTCTTTCTATAATTGTTGAAGCAATATATACTCCACATGCTCCAGCTTGAGCAAGACCTCTAGTGATACCTGCTCCATCACCTCCAACAAATAGGTTTTTAATATTTTTAACTTCTAATTCATTATTAATTTCAGGGTGAGCACTATAATATTTTGCTTCAACACCATAAAGTAAAGTATGTTCAGTAGCAATTCCTGGAGTAATAGAGTCTAAAACTTCGATCATTTCCATAATTGATTTCATAGTTTTATAAGGTAAGCATAAAGCTAAATCTCCTGGAACTGCCTCTTTTAATGTTGGCTTAATAAATGATTCATTGATACGTTTAACCGTTGATCTTCTTCCTGCTAGAATATCTCCATATCTTTGAACAATAACTGAACCACAAGCTAATTGATTAGCAAGGGAAGATACTTTTAAAGCATATTCGTTAGGTTTTTTAAATGGTTCTTCAAAGTGGTGAGATACAAGAAGGGCAAAGTTTGTATTTTGGCTTCCTAATTTTGCATCATTATAGGAATGACCATTAACGTTAACAACACCTTCATAATTTTCCATAACAACATGTCCGCTTGGATTAGAGCAGAATGTTCTAACAGTAGTGCCTACACTTGTTCTATAAACAAATTTTCCTTCATATAGATTTTGATTAATTTCATCCATAATCAAATTAGATGTTTCGACTCTAACACCAATATCAACTTGATTTTGACTCATCTTAATATTTCTCTTTTCAAAAATATCGTTAAGCCATTTGCTACCTTCTCTTCCAACAGCTAAAAGCACATACTTAGATTTGATTTCCTCATTATTATCTAGTAAAACGCCTTCAATTGCATCATTATTTACAACAATATCTTTTACAGATCTTTGGAAAATCATTGTGATTTTTTCACTTAAAAATCTATATATTCTCTCTAATATTTTAATATTTTCCTCAGTTCCTAAATGTCTAACTTTACTTCTTAAAAGTTTAACACCTACTGAAATTGCTCTTCTTTCGATTTCTTTTACTTTTGGAGTATCAGGATTAGTAATAACATTTGTTGCTCCAAATTTAAGGTTAATAGAATCAACATAATTTATTAATTCTAATAATTTTTCATCACTAATATAAGAATTTAACCATCCTCCAAATTCATTAGTGATATTAAATTTTCCATCACTATAAGCTCCGCTTCCACCAAACCCATTGGTTATTGAGCAAGCTGGAAAGCATTCTCTTCTTCCGTCTTTTGTTTGAGGACATTTTTCTAATTTATGTTGCATAACTGGACATCTTCTTTTAAGAATATCGAGTCCTCTATCAATTAAGCAAACCTTAAGGTCAGGTCTTTTTGTTGCGAGCTCATACGCACTAAAATACCCACATGGCCCCGCACCAACAATGATTACATCAAATTCCATATTTCACTCCTTAATTACTACTTAATTTTATATAATAAAATTATTATTTCAATACTCTTATATAATTCTTAATAGAAATATAATTGTGAGATATTTTATATTATTGATTTAATTTAAATTTTAAAAATTAAGAAAATAAGTGGGATTTAATATAGTTTTTTAAAAATTTCACCTACTTTTCCTTTTATAAAAAGCTTTATTTTACGGTTTATTATTTGATCATCATTGTTTATCAAGACAATATTATCTCCATAGAAATAATATATTAAGCTATTTGCTGGATAAACATTCAAACTAGTTCCAGCAATTATTAATAAATCGGCTTGTTCTATTGCAAATCTAGCTTTTAAAAAAGCATATTCATTTACTGGCTCTTCATATAAAGTTACATCTGGTTTTATAATGCCTTTACATTTATTGCATAAAGGAATTCCTTTACTATTTTTTATATAGTTTTCATCGTAAAATGCTCCACATTTTGTGCAGTAATTTCTTTTAATTGATCCATGTAATTCTATAACATTTTTGCTTCCAGCTTCTTGATGTAATCCATCAATATTTTGCGTAATTATAGTTAAATCCTTACTCTTTTCTAAATATGCTAAGTATTTATGAGCTTCATTTGGCTGAGCACTCGTTATCATAAATTCTTTATAAAATTCGAAGAATGTTTTTGTATTCTCTTCATAATAACTATGAGACAACATAACCTCATATGGTTCATCATATTTCGATTTTAAATTATATAATCCATCCTTACTTCTAAAATCTAAAATTCCACTTTCTGTGGAGACTCCAGCTCCACCAAAAAATACTATCTTTTTCGCTTTCTTTATTATTTTTTTAAGTTCAATAATTTGATTTTCAATATCATCCATATATTTGCCTACTTATATTCTAAATTTTAATAATATTTTGTAAATATTTAATGTAATTTTACCTATTTCTTATATTAGATATGTACATATTAATTTACTATTAATTTATATTTAAATTGTATGATAAATCTTTAAATGTAATTCTTATTTATTTAAATTATTTATGGATTATTAGGAGGAACTTTATAATGAAAAAGAAAATAATTCCATTATTGGTTGTTAGTGCTCTTTCATTTGGTGGACTTTTCGGTTGCAGTGCTGATATTCCAACTGATACAGGACCAAATTATGGAGACAGCGTTTTAGGAAAAGATGCTGAAATCGTTTCAATTACTAAAACTGGATCTGATGGTCTAGTCGATACATATACTATTCTTTATGGTGATGGTAAAACCACAACATTTACCGTCACGAATGGTAAAGATGGAGAACAAGGAATTGAAGGAAAACCTGGAAGCGATGGACATACTCCTACCATTACAATTGGTGAAAATGGCAATTGGTTTATTGATGGAGTAGATTCTAATATAAGTGCAAAAGGTGAAAAAGGCGATAAAGGAGATACCGGGGAAACTGGTCCTCAAGGTCCTGCTGGAGATAAGGGTGATAAAGGTGATAAGGGTGATACTGGTCCTCAAGGCCCATCTGGTGAAGATGGTAAGAGCGTAGTTAGTATTGAAAAAACTTCTAGTGCGGGCTTAGTAGATACTTATACTATTACTTATAGTGATGGAACAACTTCTACTTTTACAGTAACAAATGGACAAAATGGCGAACAAGGTGTTCAAGGAAATCCAGGAGCAGATGGACATACTCCTACCATTACAATTGGTGAAAATGGTAACTGGTTTATTGATGGAGTAGATTCTAATATTAGTGCAAAAGGTGAAAAAGGCGATAAAGGAGATACCGGAGAAACTGGTCCTCAAGGTCCTGCTGGAGATAAAGGTGATAAAGGTGATACTGGCGAAAAAGGAGACACTGCTTGGAGTAATACAATTCTTCCTGTTGAAGGCGGTTATGTAAAAGTTAATGTAGGAAGTGCACTTGTTGGAGAAGATGTCACATTTACTTTAGTTGCAAAAAATGGATATTTTGCTGAAGCAATTATTTTAAATGATTTTAGAGTTGATTTAGGCGGTGAAACAACTTATACAACAGCAATGGTTGAACATGGCTTTGTTGTTGAGGGTGTATTTACAAGAGGAATTATTTTAGATGGTTCAACATTAACCGGAACTAATCCAGTAATTGGTGTTGAAAATGTTTCATCAACTGAAGATAATGTTTATATTTTAGATAATATTTCATTAGGTAATGTTACTGATCCTGTTTCAATTTCTTTTGTTGGCAATCAAGGGAAAACAACATTTAAAGGAACACTTGATGAAAATGGGTTAGCTACGACTACACTTTATATTAAAGATAGTGAAATTTCAGGAAAGAATATTGTTTTTGAAAATATAAATTTAGTCGTTGTAAATTCAAATACTGTTGATCCTTCAGATATTTCTGGATCATTAAGCACATTAAGTAGTGGAAATGGTTTAGTTTCAACTTCAAGAAGTGAATCTATAACATTTAAAAATGTTGATTTAAATATCAATAACTATACTAAATCCCCACTCATTTTGGATTCTGATAATGTTTATGTTAATAATGTTAATGTTTCAAATACGGGTTCAGCTGCTACATATAATGTATTTACATTAAAAGGAAACGAAACACAATTAACATCAAAAGCTATATTTGAAGATGTTAATGTAGAACAAGCTTATAATAATGCAATTTCACTTGCTAGTTTAAAAGAAAATGCTGAAATTAGTATTAAAAACTGTAATTTTGGAACTGAAACTACTGTTGTAAATACCCCATTAAAAGTTGAAAATGCTAATGCAAACGCTAAAGCAAATAATGGAACTGGAGTAAATGCAATAATTAGTATTGATACTGTTACATATCATTCTTCATTTGGAGGAGGATATGAAGGTGAAAACTATATTAATGGTGGTTTTGCAGTATTAAATGATAGTACTTCAACAAGTGGAGAACTTGGTGATTTTAGCGATTTAACTCTTAATGTTAAAAATTTAAAATCTTATCAAAATGATAGTTATGTCGATGTTAATGAATCAAATGGATTATATTATCAATACAATTATTCAAGAATTTATTATATAGAATCTTCAAGAGATGCCTCTTTAGGTGGAGATTCATATGATGGAGAAGTAAGTAAACTTCCTACATTAAATGTAAATGGTGTTAACATTAGTGATGATACATATTTAACTGATTATTCATATGTTTCAGTAACTGGTGTAGATCATGCAATTATTAGTGTAGATAAAGAAAAAACTATCTTAGGCGGAAGTGAAGTAACAGTTAATGTAACAACAGATAAATATTATAAGACTACATCTATTTTAGTTAATGGAAGTCCAATTGTTGGAAATACTTTTATTGCTAGTGGACATAAAAAATATGTTGTAAGTGCACTTGTAGAAAAAGATTATACATCAATTGAGGATGTTGTTTCTAATTATGCTAGTGGAATGGATGTTCTTGTAAAAGCAACAGTTGTTCAAAAGAATTCTAAATCAGCTGTCATTTATGATGGAACTGATAGCATGTTAATTTATAGTTCAAACATTGCTTCAACTTTAAGTGTAAATGATGTTATTGAAGTAAAAGGAACAGTATCTACTTATAAAGATTATGTTCAATTTGGAGATAGTGCTACTATTGAAGTTCTTGATGAGAGTCCTATAAGTTTACCAGCTATTCAATCGGTAGATGGAACATTTATTGATTCGTTTACTAGTGGAAAACAATCTGAAAATGGTATGCCTTATGTTGAATTTGTTGGAACATTTGTAAAGAGTGGAAACTATAATAATGTAAATGTTGATGGAACTAGTTCAATTATAAGCTTAAATACAAATTTAACTTTAACAAGTGGGAAAAAATACACATTTAAAGGATTCATGGGGTATACAACTGGAAATACACCAAAATATGTTAATTTCTTCCCAGTAAGCGCAGAAGAATACTATGCTCCTGTTGAAAATATAACTACAAGTGAATCAACATTATCTTTAGATATTGGAGCATCTAAGAGTATAAGTGTAAGTGTTGCTCCAAGCGATGCAAAACAAGGTTACACTTATTCATTAGCAGAAGGAGGAGACGCCTATGTTAATGTTAGCAAAGATAGTGAAGGAAATATTGCTATTGAAGGTGTTGCTGCTGGATCTACTTCTTTAATAATTAAGAGCGAAGGATTAAATTCAAGTGGGGAAGAAGTAACAAAAATTATACCAATTGAAGTTAACAATGTTGTTGCTACATTAAATAGTATTACTATTACAAATACTGAAACTAAATTAAGTGTTGGAGCAAAATTGGAAATTACATATGTTACAGATCCTGTTGGATTTAGTGGAATCTACGAATTTATTAGTAGCAATACTGCTGTCGCTGATTTTACAGATTCAAGCAAACCATCTACATTAGAAGGATTAAGTGAAGGAACAACAAATATTACAGTTAAATGTGGTGAAATTGTAAGTGCAGCTTATACAATTACAGTAGAAAATAATGATGTTGAAGAAACACTTTATACATCTGGATTTGAGAAGAGTGAAGAGTTTACAGCAAGTAACGTTTACAATAATAAAACTGAAACAACTTTTGGTCCTGCAGGTAAGCAATGGGGTACATTATATGGTACGGTTTCAACAACTTCTCCAGTTGTAAGTGGAAGTCAATCAATCCAAATGAGAACATATGCAGGCCAAACAATCAATCCTACATTATATATGAAATTTGATGAAACTAATGTTACATCTTTCTCAATTGATTATAAATGTTCAAGTGCAATTGTTGGAAATAAAATTGTCCTTCTTTATTCTTTAGATGAAGGATCAACATGGAAAAATGGTGTTGAAACAACTATTTCATCAACCTCTCAAGCAGGAAATATTGAATATAATATTGCTACTGAAAATGGTGTTAAATCAGTTTCTAAGGTCAGATTTAAGTTGGTAATCACAGGTACAATTAATCAAAAAGATAAAAAATATTCATTTGATAATCCAGTTATTAAAGGATATAAGTAATATTTGTATACTAAAAAGTGGTAAATTGAGTATTTAATATTAATTTAAAGGCTAGTCATTTTTAAGATGATTAGCCTGTTTTTTATGTAAATTAAGTTTAGAAGGAAATTTAAATAATAATTCTTCTTTATTTAAAGTTCTTATAATGAGCAGTATAAAATAAAAAGGCACTTCTTTCTTTTGTTAAGAATTTGAGGCACCTTTCGAAAACCTACTCTTTTTTAATAACTAGATACTATTTCTTAATTTTTTCAATAGCTATTTTATATAGTTCTTGACATGCCATTCTTAATTTTAGAACAGAAACATCATAGTTTTTCAAAATACAATCATATAATACTTCGCTATTTCCAATACTAACCATATCTCCAACTTCAAACCAGTCAAATTCAGTATACATATTATATAGTTCAATAGGGAAGAGATGGAATGAAAAATCATTAGCTTCATCAGTTAAGGTAATTCCATTAATATTGTGTTCTAAATAAGCATTAGAATTTTTTAATTTAAATATTTTATAAGAATCAAAAGTTACTAAAACATCAACTGGAAATTTAACGTCATAAGTTCCATTATTAATTTCTTTTTTAACTTCTTCTCTTTCATAATTAACCCAAGAAGAAACTGAGTTATATAGTGTTTTCCCACTTAAATTTACTAATTCACCATTTCGTTTCATTTCATAAGTAGTGTTACATGAAGTACATTTAATCTTATTTCCTTCAACAATAGTTGTTAATTCTTTATGACAATGAGGACATTTATAAAGTATTTTTTCTAATCCTTCACAATAATTATCTTCTTTAAATTCGAAATTATTATCTTTTTGCCATTTCCAATAATCAATAGTAAATAATTCTTGTAATTTATTATTTATTTCATCAATACTTAATTTATTTACATCTTCCTTAGAAAATACGATTTTAGCATGAGCTTTAACATGAATTTTATGTTTATGTAAATGATTATACATTGGTTGGTAATGGAAAGCTCCTTCTGTTAAACAAACAGCAACAGGGATTTTTAATAATTTAATCATTTTTCCTAATGAAGTTGGTAAAACACCATTTAATCCATCAATAGAATATCCCGCCTCAGGATAAAGCAAAACTGATGATTTTAAATTTTTTACACAATACAACATATTTTTAACAAGATTAATATCCATAACAAATCTTTTTGTAGGGATACATCCAATTCGTCTCATTATCCAATTCTTTCTTAAAAATGCATCATTTGAAGCTACTATATTTAAAGGTCTTGGATGAAACATAACAGCACCTAATTCAATATCAATAAATGAAGCATGATTCATTAATATTAAAATAGGATCTTTCTTTGAATAATTTTCAAATCCTTCAAATGTAGGAGTAAAGTTTACATTGTGTAAATGTGGAAATGTAGCAGCTTTTAATATAAATCTATAAAAAGGTTTTACTTTTAAAGGTCTAATTAATCTTTTAGGTCTATATTTTAATATTTCTTTTAATGTCTTCTCTTTATAATGTGTTTTCATCTACTCACCTAACTAACAAAATAATTATATAATAAAATAAAAAAATGATGTATATATATTTTTATATTACTTCTATTTACAATGTATTTTTAACTGAGTATAATTTTTAAATATATGAGTGAGAATTTAGTTAACCAAGCATATTTTAAAAGAATAAGGAAAGTATGTCTTATTCAAATAATATCTAATTCGTTATTAACTGTAATTAAGTTTATTGGTGGTATTATTGGTGGAAGCAGCGCTCTTATTAGTGATGGTGTTAATTCTTTTGGAGATATTTTAACTTCAAGTGCTCAAATTATTGCTAATAAACACGCTGGTAAAGGAGCGGATAAAGAACATCAATATGGCCATGACAAAATAGAAAACTTAATATGTTTAATACTTTCTTTAATTATTATTTTCAGTGCAGTAAGTTTATTTTATTTTTCGATTACTAATATTATTGAAACTGTTAGTTCTTATAATTCAAAGACACTTCAATATGATGATAGTATAGCAAAAGGGATGGTATTTCCACTTATTATTGCTGGAATTGTTATTTTAACTAAGTTTTCTTTAGCTATATTTACTTATTTTAATTATAAAAAATGTAAAAGTGAAATGTTAAAGAGTCAAGCAATTGATCATATAACCGATACAATTGGAACATTTTTATCTTTAATTTCTATGTTGCTTATTATGTTATTATATAAAGATAACAATTTATTAATAACACTTGCTGATCCTATTGCATCTATCTGTGTTGCTGTTATTATTCTTGTTGGAGCATTAAAGATTGCAATTGATAATTCTCAACTATTACTTGACAAATCATATGAATTTTCGAAGATTGAAGAAATTAAAAAATTAGTTTTAAGTCACACTGAAATTAAGTCTATTGATTTATTAAAATCAAGAGTAAGTGGGGCTAGAGTTTATATTGATATGGAAATAACAATGGATAAAAATTTATCTTTATATGATTCTCATGAAATTGTAGAACATATTAGAAAGGATATATTAGATGAATATAAAGAAGTATTAGATGTATTTATTCACGCTAATCCTTCTTCATAAGCAAGAGTGGTGTAATTGGTAAACACGCTAGCCTCAGAAACTAGTGGAGCAATCCTTATGAGTTCGAATCTCTTCTCTTGCACCATTTAAAAAATAAGGCAATACATTAGCTGTATTGTCTTTTTAATTGATATTAATTAAAATTAGAATAATCATTTATATTTACTTATAGCAGAAAACAAAAGCTATTTATAAATTGAGATAACTATAGAATTATGTTTAAAAATTATTACAATTTAAAAATATTTTATTAAATAAAATTGTAATTAACATAAATTTAATTGTTTTATAAATTTTAAAAGGGAAATTAATATGAAATATACAATTGAATCTGAAAGATTAATATTTAGACCTTGGGAGAAAAGTGATGCTCCTACATTATTTAATGGTTGGGCAAATAATGAAGAAATCACTAAATATTTAACATGGAATCCACATAAAGATATAGAGACAACTAATTATATAATTGATAAGCGGATTAAAGAATATGAGGAAAAAGATAGAATTAATTTCGCTATTGTCTTAAAAGAAAAAAATATCCTTATTGGATCTATAGATGTTGTTGGATACATAAATAATAATCCAGAAATTGGCTATATGCTAAAAAAAGAATATTGGAATAAAGGCTATATGAGTGAAGCTTGTTTACGTGTAATTAAGTTTTTATTTTCATTAGGATTTAAAAAGATTTATATTCGTGCACAAGTTGAAAACATAGCTTCAAATAGAGTTATAAAAAAATGTGGGGGAAAATTTATTGAATGTAAGGAAGTTGAAAGACCTTTAAAGCATGATAAAGTTATGGTAAATTCATACGAAATAACTGAAATATAGTATATTTTGCATACATTTTTCTTTTTTATTTCGAAAAATAACATTTATTTGTATAATAAAATTACTAATTTGTATAAAGGAGAATAAAATGGGTAGATTAGACAATAAAGTTTGTATTGTTACAGGCTCAAATTCAGGTGTTGGTGCTGCAACTGCTGAATTATTTGCAAGTGAAGGTGCAAAAGTTGTTATTACTGCAAGAAGACAAGAATTATTAGATGCTGAAGCAGAAAAAATTAAAGCAGCTGGTGGAACTGTTCTTGCTGTAAGATGTGATGTTTCTAAAGAGGAAGATTGCATAGAACTAGTTAGAAAAACTGTTGAAGCATTTGGAACAGTTGATGTACTTGTTAACAATGCTGGTGTTCTTGAAGCTGGATTAAAACCAGTCGATAGATGCTTAAAAGAAGATGTTGATAGAGTTCTTGATATCAATGCTAAAGGTACAATTATGTGTACAAGAGAAGTTACTAAAATTATGGCTGAAAAAGGAAGTGGATCAGTTGTTAATGTTGATTCAGTTGCTGGAGAATTTGGCTGTGGTGGTGCTGCTTATGTTGCAAGTAAAGGTGCTGTTATTTCATTAACAAAACATACCGCTTTAAGATTTGCTGGTAAAGGAATTAGATGTAATTCAGTTTGTCCTTCAACAATTGTTACTCCAATGACAATGACAACAGATCCAAGAACATTAGATATGGAAATGATGGGCCAAATGGCAAAACATGCTGATTTAAAAGTTCAACCATGTATGCCAATGGATGTTGCTAAAGTTATTCTTTTCTTAGCAAGTGATGATTCTCGTCCAATTACAGGACAAATTATTGTTTGTGATTACGGTTCAACATTATAAGAATATTTGATTAAAGAGAAAAACGATAGGAAAAACCTATCGTTTTTTAAATATTTTGTTTCTTTTGTTTATTATATTCTTTATACCAATTTATTAATCCATATACATTAATAATTAAATAAAAACAATTCAAAACTAAATAAATAAAACTAGAATTAGAAGAAGCAGAAAATGTTAATCCCCAAAGAATAGTTAATATAACACTATAAATCAACCAAAAGATCCATTGTTCTTTGTAGGCTTTACTTGCCATAAATGCACAAGATAAAGCAACAGTAGTAGCAAAAGCATTTATAAAAGGAAAGTTAGAATTTAAAATTTTAAGTATGAATCCATAGCCTATAGTAACTACTGGAATTAAACAAACAATTATTATTAAATATTTAATAGGTAAAGTGTTTATTTTAAAGGTTGAATCATTTGATACATTATTTTTCTTTCTTAATAATTTTACAGTAGTATAAATATATAAAGGTAAATTAAATAATAAATTTAATACTCCTTCACCATAATTTTTAACATATATTGCATTAAGTCCATATAATAAAGCATATATTGAATAAATTATAAATGCCCATCTAACTTTCTTTAAGTTTAGTGATGCTCCTAATATTCCAAGTAATGTGGTTACTAAATGGAAAATTAAATTAATAACATTATTTTTATTAAAAATTATATTTAGAGTAATAAGACTAATAAAGCAAATTACTAAAAATGTAAACTCATACCATTTAAATGACTTAATAAACTTTTTCATAGCATATGAATTATATAAAAACTAATTTAAAATTACACTAAATATTATATGTAATTCCTATATATTTTTATTTTATAATATTAATAAGGGTTTTTAGTTTAATGGTAAAACAAAGGTGTCCGAAGCCTAAGATAGAGGTTCGATTCCTCTAGAACCCGCCAAATATAGTTATATTATATAAATTAAAATTTTAATAATTTTAAATTAAAAGATTTATTATTTATACAAGAATTAATTATAAAAATTTTGTAATCCTATACTTGTTTTTTTGTAAGAATAATTTGACGCTTGTAGTATTTTTATTTTTTAATTGTTATACTAATATTATGAATATTGCTTTAATTGCTCATGACAAACAAAAACCAAATATGATTTCTTTATGTGTTAGATATAAAGATGCATTAATGGGTTGTAATCTTGTTGCTACTGGAACAACAGGAAAATTAATTAAACAAGCTACTGGACTTGATGTTAAATGTATGAAGAGTGGTCCTTTAGGGGGAGACCAACAAATAGGTTCAATGGTAGCTGATAAAGATTTAGATGTTGTTATTTTCTTAAGAGATCCCTTAACTGCACAACCACATGAACCAGATGTAAGTGCGTTTTTAAGATTGTGTGATGTAACTGATACACCTCTTGCTACTAACATGGGAAGTGCAATCATTATGTTAGATGCATTAAGAGATAACAAAATTAAAGAAAGAAAGAATTAATACTGTTTAAAATAAGATTGTTGATAAAACAATCTTTTTTTAAAAAAACATATTAAATAGCATTTAAATTTTAAATATTACATTTACTAGTTTTTAAAACTAGATATAGATTTGACAACAAATTAATAGTTGGTGTAAAATATATATACTATGGAAGATGAATTATTTTTGATTGAACTTTACAAGAAGTTTTCATATTCATTGCATATTGTATTAGGTATTTCAATTATTATTTTCTTAATATTAAGTTGGTATTTTATTGTATATTTTATTATTGCATTTAAGAAACCTAAAAAAATACCAAAAGGAAATAAGTTATTTAAATATGCCGTTTTAATTGCTGCAAGAAATGAAAGTAAAGTTATAAATGGGCTATTAAATTCTTTAAAAAATCAAACATATAATAAGGATTATTTTGATGTTTATGTAATTGTAGAATCTAGCACTGATCCAACTTTAAATATTGTTTCAAAATATGGAAAGCATTTCAAAACTATTATTAGAAAAGATATTGAAAACAAAAGAACTAAGGGATATGCTCTAGATGAAGCTTATAAATATATAAAAGAAAATAATCTCACATACGATGCCTTTTTAGTTTTCGATGCAGATAACTTAATAAATCCAGATTATATTGAACTAATGAATGATGTTAAAAATTTAGGGTACAAGGTTGGAGTTGGTTATAGAAATTTTACTAATGCAAGTGTTAATTGGGTAAGTAGCTGTTCAGCAGTTTTGTTTTCATTTATAAATAATATTATTAGCAGTGGAAGAAGCAAGTTATTTAATAAATGTTCATTAACAGGTACCGGATATTATGTTGATTTTGACATAATTGATAATGAAAAAGGGTGGATATTTAATGGAATGACTGAAGATGCTGAACTTACAACTTATTGTTACTCACACAATATTTCAATGTATTATTATCGTCTTGCCATGTTCTATGATGAACAATCAAGTAGTTTAAGTGTCGTACATAAACAACATATAAGATGGGTCTGGGGATTTTTTAGTAGTAGAAAAAAATTTAAAAAGAATACATATGATTATGGAAGTTTATATGGAGTAAAGAAGTTCTTATCTTTATGGGATTATACGTTAGGAGTTTTTCCATTTATAGTATTGATAATCATTGAATTCTTTGCTTTGTTAATAGGTTTAGGTCTATTTATTTCTAGTATAATAACTGCAAATATTCCATCATATGCTACGTATTTTGCGGAAAATAATATTGTACCTGTATGTTTTTGGAATTTCTTTATTTCTTTTTTATATTTATATGGGACCTTTCTTCTTTTAGCTTTAGTAGTTTTTATTATTGATAATAAAAACTTAAAGTTTAAAGCAAGTAAAATATTTGTTGCTTCAACAACGTTTTTGTTTTTCTTTTCAGATTTTGTGGTTGCTTTTTTAGATGGTTTATTTCATAAAAAGAAGAGAACATTATGGCAAAGAATTGAACATAATGGCGATGTAACTTCTAAAGAAGCTGAGAAAATTAAATATGAAAAAAATAAAGAAAAGAGGTGAAATCTTTTACTACAAGAGTTTTGATGAAGATGTTCAAAATTTGTCTTTTACTTCTAGAGTTGAAATAAAAGACGATTTTGTATATGAAAACAAAAATATATTTTATAAATTATTTTCTTTTATTTTATATTGGTTTATAGCAAAACCTATTTTAGCTTTAGTTTGTAAAATTAGAGGTATATCAATTAAAAACAAAAAATATATAAAAGAATTGAGAAATACAGGGTATTTTGTATATGGGAATCATATTTCAAATTTTGATGCAATCTCTATTAATACACTTGCTATTTGGTCAAAGAAAGTATATTTAGTTGCTTTTAGTGACGCTTTAACAATCCCTTTTGTTAAATATTTAGCTAAAGGCTTAGGTATGATTCCTTTAGGGAACAGTATTAAAAATCAAATAAATATGATGAAATATATGGAAAAAATAATACAGAAAAAGCAATGTATTTTAATTTATCCAGAAGGACATGAATGGCCTTACTATACTTCAATTAGACCATTTAAAGAAGGAGCTTTTCATTATCCAAGTAAGTTTAATTGTCCTATATTACCTTTTGTACAAATTGTTAAAGAAAGAAAAATTTTTAAGAATTTAAAACCAAAATTAGAGATTAGATTTTTAAAACCAATTTATCCAAAAGATGATTTAACTATTAAAGAAAACAAAGAATATTTGATGAATACTTGTTTTAATGAAATGCATGAAGAAATTAAAAAACATAAACAATTTGAATACTATAAATATGTAAAAATTGATGAAAACAGTAAATAAATACATATTATTTTATAGAATTAGTTATATTTATAATTTATAATTTTATTAGTGCCGACTTAGCTTAGTTGGTAGAGCAACTCATTCGTAATGAGTAGGTCGTAGGTCCGAATCCTATAGTCGGCACCATAAAAATTAGATCCCCATTGAAAAATAGGTTTTTATTTTGTACTATACAAGTCTCAAAAGGGAAACCTCTTGATAAATATGGTCTGAGGGTAAGACCTGAAAAAGAAATCCCAAATGAAAATGCTTAGATTGTCCAAGCTTTTATTATTTTTATGGTAAAACTTTTTGAACTAGGGAAACTATCAAAAGAGTTTTATAAGGCTCATCCACATAGTGAATATCTAGAACTTCAACAAATGATATTCTTTATCATCAACATGTTTAAAAAATACGTTAATGATTATATCAATACTACTAATTTATAAGCTTTCATGTATTTGAAAGTTTTTCAAAATTATTAGAATACAAATTATTGTCTTTTAAATTTTAATATTTATAGATTATTATGCAAAAAAATTTATAGGATATTAAAATCTTTTTTTGTTATTTTAATAACTAAATGTAACATTAATTTTATCGTATAACATATATTTTTCTTATGTGGTAAATTAAATATAAAGAGGATAATTATGAAAAAACAGGCATTATTTTTATTAAGTTGTGGTTTATCACTATGTGGATGCTCAAATGCTACTGATAATATTGATAATAATATAGTTGAGCATGAGTTAAAAATTTTTGATTCAAATAAAAATGAAAACAGTTATTATAACGAGGATAATTTCACTTATGATGATAATTTATTTATTTCTAATAATGGATCATGTAAGTTAAATGAAGACATTTCATTACCATTATTTCAATCTTCATCTTGGGAAATTAATTTTAAGAATTTAACTATTAAAAGTGGCCATTTATTAACTTTTAACCAAGAAAACGACAGTAATAAAATTTATTTAACTTATAACACCACAAATAAAATATTTGTCATTGGAATATGCAATAATAAGAAACGAATTAATTTTTATAATTATGGATTTAGTTTACCTATTTCGGATTTTACTAATATTGATTGTACATTAAAATATGAAAATGAATTATTTACCTTTTTAATGGATGATGAAGTGTATAATTTGAATAAATTTAATGTTAATCAAGCAAATAATTGTGTAACAAATAGTGTTGAACAAATTTCAAAAGAATTAAGAGCTCAAATTATAGGAATTACTAACAGCGAATATCTTTATTTAGATGGAGTAGGTTCTTTAACTAATGAAGCTCATTTATTTAATGGATCTTTTAAAGAAATTAGTGTGTCTTATAAATATGCAAAAGAAAATTATGTTGATGAAGTCAATTTTCTTGATGATAAAAATTTATTTTTCTTAGGTTCATCGATATTTTATGGGCATTGTACAAGTGGATATGGCTTTGTTGATATGATAAAAGATCATAATGTATTTACTAACGTTACTAAGGAAACAGTGAGTGGAACAACGTTAGCAAAAACTAAGACAGCAACAAATTCATATATTGAAAGAATGGAGCAATGGATTAACAAAAATAATGGAAATTATATAGTTTCTGATGATGCTTTAATTGTTCAATTATCAACTAATGATTTTAGTAAAGGAATTAATGAAGCAAAAATTGAGGATGAAACAGTGGTTAATTCGTCTTCTTTTGATCAAACTTCAATTACTGGTGCTATAGAATATATTTGTGCTAGAGCTAGAGAGCTTAATAATGAAATTAAGATTATTTTTATTAGTTGTCCAATTAAATCAAGTTGGAGTTATAGAACTAAATATAAAAAATATGTAGATAATGTAATGCCTTCATTAGTAGATAAATGGAATATTAACTTTATTGATTTATTAAACTACAATCCATCTTGTGATTTGTATTTAAAAGTTGATACTTCATCTAGTAGTGGATACTTTTATGATGATATTCATCCAAACTTTATTGGATATAGTGCATTAATGTATCCTTTAATTAACGAGTATTTGTTTAATTTATTTAAATAATAAAGATTTAATATATATTTTTAGTTATTTTTAAAATATTAAAATAATATTCAATTTAAAATGTATAGAAATATATATACTATTTTGGTATGTTAATTATATGAAAATTCTTGTTTTAAATGGTAGTCCCAAGAAAAGAAGTGACACAATGGTATTAACTAATTCTTTTCTTTCAGGAATTAAAAGCGTTAATAGAGACGATATTAATATTGAAATAATTAATGTTATTGAAAAGAATATTAAGCCATGTTTAGGCTGTTTTAAATGTTGGGAAAATAAGAATGCTAGATGCGTAATTGAAGATGATCAAAACGAAATAATTCAAAAATATATTGAAGCTGATGTTATTATTTTTTCTTTTCCTTTATATGGATATGCTGTGCCTTCTCATTTAAAAGCAGTAATGGATAGATTTATTCCATTAAATAAAATGACAATTAAAGAAGAAAATGGTAGGGCTGTACATGAAAAATTAGTAGATTTAAGTAAAAAACAAGCAATTTGTATTGTCGGTAGTGGATTTCCAAATTTTAATGATAATTTTGCAGGTTTAAGAATTATGTTAGATAATTATTTTTTAAAAAAAGAAATTAATATTTTTGTTTCAGAGACACCAATGCTAAATGTTAAGGAAGCTGAACCATTAACTATTAATTTAAAAAACAATATGTTTATTGCTGGAAAAGAATTTATTGAAAGTGGTAGTATTAGTAAGGAATTAATTAAAAAGATTGAAGAACCAATGTTAGATTTCAATACTTATACTAATATTGTTAATAGTCTTTAGGAGCAATCATGGATTTAAAAGAAAAGAAGTTAAGTAGTAAAGAAATTTATAAAGGAAAAATATTAGATTTATACGTTGATGAAGTAATATGTCCAAATGGACATAAATCTAGTAGAGAGTTAATTAGACATTGCAAAGCAAGTTGTGTAATCGCAAAGCTTGATAATGGTAATTTTTTATTAGAAAAACAATATAGATATCCTTATGATGAAGTAATTTTAGAATTTCCAGCTGGTAAGTGTGATAAGAATGAAGATCCTAAAATTACTGCTTTAAGGGAATTAGAAGAAGAAACAGGATATAAAGCTAATGATATTGAATTTTTAGGTGAATATTATCCAACATGTGCTTATACTGATGAAATTATTTATCTTTATTTTGCGTCAAATTTAGTTAAAACTAAGCAACATTTAGATGAAAATGAAGTTTTAAATGTTTTTGAAGTTACAAAAGATGAATTAAAAGAATTATTTTTAAATAATGAAATTAAAGATGGTAAAACTCAAGCTTGTTATTTATATTACCTTTTAAGGGATAAATAATAATGTTTAAAATATTTTTAACAAGAAAAGAGAAAATAGCAAATAAATTATATAATTCTTTGTTTGTTAAGGAATATATTTTAGAAAACTTAAAAATAGAAGAACATAATATTGATGCTTTAATAATTTCTAATGTTGGTATATTTGTTTTTAAAATTCTAGAATATGAAGAAAATAATATAGATAAGATTAATGAATTTAAAAAAGAAGTGGGAAATCATAGTGATTTTATATCTAGTTTAATAAATTATAAGTATAAAGTTACTCCATTTGTAATAGGAGATAAGGCAAATAAAAATAATAAAGAAGTAACATCTATTGAGGACTTTAAAGATTTTGTTAATAATCTAAAAAAGATTATTCCCAACAATGAAATTGAAAGTATTAGAAAAACAATTTTATCCTTAAATAATAAAAATGAAATAGATATGTAAATATATTATAATTACGTATATGGAAAATATGATTGAAGTAAGAAATTTAGTAAAATCTTATAAGAGTTTTAAATTAAATTCTATTTCTTTTGATATTCCTAAAGGAATGATTGTTGGATTAATAGGTGGTAATGGTAGTGGTAAAACAACAATTATGAAATGTATACTTTCATTAATCTTTAAAAATAGTGGGGAAATACATATATTTTCTAAAAATAATGATGAATTAACACTTGAAGAAAAAGAAAAAATAGGTGTTGTTTTAGATGAAAATTGTCTTCCTTCAAATATTAGAGTTTCTTTTTTAGATAGAATATTTAAAAATTCATTTAAAACATGGAATAGTAAAAAATACTTTGATTTGCTAGCTAAATTTAATGTTGATTCATCAAAAAGGGTTAAAGAATTATCAAAAGGAATGAAAGCAAAATTAAACATTGCAATTGCTTTAACTCGTGATGTAAAAGTTTTAATTCTCGATGAACCAGTAAATGGATTAGATCCTCTTTCTAGAGATGAATTAAATGATATATTATTAAATTTTGTTAAAGATAAAGAGCATTCCGTATTGATTTCCTCACATATTTTAAGTGATATTGAAATTATATCTGATAAAATTATTTTTATTGATAAAGGAAGTATAGTTAAGATTGGTTCAATTACAGATTTTAAAGATAAATATGATGTAGTTACTTTATTGAAAGAACAATATGATAATTTAAATAAAGAAAATGTTTTTTCACACAAAATAAATGGAGATATATATACTTGTTTAGTAAGAAAAGGAACTATAAATGAATATATAAAATGTCGTACTGCTTCTTTAGAAGATATTATGGTTTTTTATTTGAAAGGGATAAAAGATGAAGGGACTTTTAATTAAAGAATTTTATAATTTAAAAAATTATTTAATTATCTATTATTTAATAGATCTTTTTATGTTTATTTTATATTGTATATTTTCTTTTGTTGGTATTAATAATATAGATCCAAAACATCCACTTAATGCCGATAATGCAATGGGTTTATTGTTTTTAAATTCCGTAGCAAGCGTAACATATTTATTATTTTTTGCTATGTATTTAATTCACCTTTCATTTGAATTAGATGAAAAATCAAATTTTACAAAGTTTATTATTAGTATTGGAATTGATAGAAACAGAGTTGTTACATCCAAATTAATAGTTGGTTTTATTGGTTATTTATTACCTCTTCTTTTATTAATCATTATTTCTTTCTCACCAATGTTTATTAAGCAACTTGCCCCTTTTTATAGAATTGAAAAAATAATATCTAATGTCATTTTATTTTGTGCTAGCATTGTTCTTAATATTGCTATTACTTTATCATTGGTATGCTTTCTTGAAATTACTAAGGCTAGGATTGTTTCGACTTTTATTTCTATATTCGTAATAAGTGTTGAAGTTGGTTTGTATGCTTTAATAATTTTTCATGATTCAAGTTATATGAATTTGCCATTTTATTCTACATATATTATTTCAGCATCATTTTTAATAATTTCATTTATAATAAGTACATGTCTTTATTACTATAGCATTGGAAAATTTAAACAAAGAGAGTTTTAATGAAATTTATTCATTAAAACTTTTTTTGTGTAATTATATTTAATATAATTATAGTCATGAGAACAAATGGCATATTATTAGCATTATCAAGTTTACCTTCTAAATATGGAATTGGTTCTTTTGGTAATGAAAGTTATGAATTTATTGATTTATTAAACGTTGCAGGAATTAAAATTTGGCAATTACTTCCTCTTAATCCAACTGGATTTGGAAATTCTCCATATCAATCTAGTTCAGGAAAAGCTATTGATCCAATATATGTATCTTTGGATGATTTATATTTAAAAGGTTATATATCTAGACCAAGAAAATTCAACCCATTAGCTACTAAAGTAGAATATGATAAGGTAAGAAATTTTAAAAATAAATATTTACAAAGAGCATTTAAGAAACAAAACGATACTGAAACCCAAGAATTTAAAAATTTCTTAAAAGAAAATTCGTGGTGTGAAGCTTATGCTAAATTTTCAGTCTTAACTGATAAAAATAATGGCGAACCTTGGTATAATTGGAAAGAAAATGAGAAACAAGCCTATTATAATGGTTTTAATTTTAAAAAATTTGAAAAGAAAATTCTTTATTATGAGTGGGTTCAATTTATTTTATATAAAGAATTTTTTGATTTAGTTAATTATGCTTCTAAGAAGAATGTTAAATTCATGGGAGATATTCCTTTTTATGTTGGGGATAATTCTTCTGATGTTTGGGCTTCTCAAGATGATTTTCTTTTAGGAGAAGATGGTAAACCAACATTTATTGCTGGATGTCCACCAGATTTTTTCTCGAAAACTGGTCAAAGATGGGGCAATCCAATTTATGATTGGGAATATATGAAAAGTGATAATTTCACATTCTGGATTGAAAGAATTAAGTTTGCAGCTAAATTATTTTCATATGTTAGAATTGATCATTTTAGGGCATTTGATACATATTATGAAATACCTGCAAGTTGTCAAACAGCTGAAATCGGAGAATGGAAGAATGGATATGGAAACGAAATTCTTACAATGGTTCAAGATCTTAATTTAGATAGTGAAATAGTCGCTGAAGATTTAGGAGATCTTTTTCCTTCAGTTTTAGTTTTAAGAGATAAATTTAATCTTAAAGGAATGAATATTGTTGAATTTAATATAACAAATCCAATTTTTAAAGTTAGCCAAAATCAAATAATTTATACTGGGACTCATGATAACGATACTATTGTTGGATGGTATAAATCATTAACCAAAGAAGAAAAAGAACAAGTTAAAATTATTTTAAGAATGAATGGAATTACCCAAAAGAAAACTAATAGAAAATTTATTGAATTTGCTTTTAAAAATATTGCAGATTATGCAATTATTCCTTTAGTTGATTATTTAGGTTTAGGAAGTGAATGTAGAATGAATGTTCCAGGAACATTAGGTGGAAATAACTGGGCTTTTAAACTAAAAGATTTTAAAGATTTTAAGAAAGAAATACCTTACATTCAATCAATAATAAAGAAATATAATCGTTAATAGTTATGATAAAAATTTGTCTAGTATCTTTAGGTTGCGTCAAGAATCTAGTTGATTCCGAAGCAATATTAGCTATTTTTAGAAGCGGAGATTTTGAAATAGTATCTGCTCCTAAAGATTCCGATGTAATTATTGTAAATACATGTGGATTTATTTTAGATGCTAAAATTGAAGGAATTGATACTATTTTAGAAATGGCAAAATATAAGAAAAAATTAGTTGTAATTGGATGTTTAGTTGAAAGATATTATGATGAACTTATTAAAGAATTACCTGAAGTAGACTTATTTGTTAGATTTAAAGATGAATATCAAAAATTACCTTCTTTAATTAGTGATTTATTAAAGTTAGATAAGCCTCTTCCTAATATTGATTTTTCTTCAAGAATTATTTCAACAGATTCATATACGGCTTATTTAAAAATATCAGAAGGATGTGATAATTTCTGTTCATTTTGTTCAATTCCTTATATTAGAGGAAGATTTAAATCTGAAAAGATGGATAAATTAGTTAATGATGCTAAAAACTTAGTTAAACAAGGAGTAAAAGAAATTATTGTTATTGGGCAAGATCCAACAAGTTATGGAAAAGATTTACATGATGGATCTAATTTAACTAAATTATTAGAAGAATTAGATAAAATTGAAGGTTTAGAATTTATTAGATGTTTATATCTTTATCCTGATGGAATTACTGATGAGTTATTATCATTATATAAAAATTCACCTAAATTCCCTCATTATTTTGATATTCCTATTCAACATGCAAGTAATAAAATATTAAAAGCAATGAATAGAAAACATTCTAAAGAAGATGTAATTAATATTTATAATAAAATTAAAGCTATTATGCCTGATGCAATATTAAGAACTACTTTAATTGTTGGTTTTCCTAATGAAACAATAGATGATTTTATAGAATTAAAAGAATTTATATCTAAATATAAATTCAATCATTTAGGTGTATTTACTTATTCAAGAGAAGAAGGCACTGTTGCTTATAAAATGAAAAATCAGATAAAAAAAGATATAAAAGAAAAAAGAAAAGAAGAAATTATGTCTTTACAAGCA
>JAEDOI010000038.1 GCA_016302065.1 Bacilli bacterium
GAAAGAAAGAATGACAGTCAATAATGATGATTTTAATAAAATTTTGTCGCATTTTTCAGAATTCATCGAGGAGAAAGAATAATGTTTGGTTCGAGTCGTTATAAGATGGCAAAAAGACATAAAAAGCCTGTTTCGAAGGAGCACAAAAAATACTGTTTAGCTTATAAAAAACTATACATTAAAAACGTGAGAAAAAGTTTTAATTAACATCAACTTAATTTTGACTGGAATTACGTATCAGACATGTTTGACTAAACTGTTTTTATGTGTCGAAATATTTGAGACAGACATTCGCACAATTAATCCAATTCAAGCCTCAATTGACAGACTAAATTCATTTTCTTTCTTCATAGCTGAATTTATTTTGTCACTTGACATAATGTTTATTCTATTTTTATAGGTTGTTAATTTTTGACGTATACAATTAAATCGCAAGTTTGGTATTTTGAGCTATTAAGTTTCAGAATTAGCCTACTAGTTTCTGAGTTAAAGTAATAGTTTAAGAGTGTAAATTTGAACACACAAAGCCCCCGCATGAAAATGCATCTAAAATTGCTAAATTAACGCTAAAAAAGGGATACAGTCCTCGTAAAAATGTGCAAAAAAAGACAATACTTTTTATCGTATTGTCACATGTTTAATTAATGGCGGAGAAAGAGGGTTTCGAACCCTCGCTGGTTTTACCCACTATCAGTTTTCGAAACTGACCCCTTCAACCACTTGGGTATTTCTCCGTATTAAAATTATACAATTTATTTAAATATAAAATAAATAGATAACGCACATTATTTGTGCATTATCTATTTTAAATTCAATACTATCTCTTCTAAAGTGTCTTTATCCATATATCCACTTACTTGATTAATAACTTTACCATTCTTAAAGAAAATAAGTGTAGGAACTGCATTAATATAATAAATTCCAGCAAGTTCAGGTAATTTATCAACATCAACCTTTACGACGTTAATTTCTGGATGCTCGCTTTCTAATTCATGAAGTTCAGGAGCAAGCATTCTACAAGGTCCACACCATGTGGCAAAGAAATCAACAACAGTTAATTTCTCTTCTTTAACGATTTCATTAAATTCATTTCTTGATTCAATTTCTTTAAACATATTTAAAACCCTCCAATTAAAATAAATATCAATGCTATTATTCCAATATGTAAAGGATAATACAAGTAAAATGCTCCATTAACAATTTTATTATTAAATCCTCTTTTTCCATTATATAAAAGAATAAAAGGAAAACATATAATAAAATATGTATTGTAAACACATGCATTCCCAAATGTAAAAGATGGAATATTTTCATATGTAAATGAATACATAATTAACGAAACAAGAGCAATTGAAAGACACATTATTATGTTTCTTGATAATTGAGCTTTCTTTGAACATAAAAATTCATTAACTAATGTTTCATCATTATTAAGTCTCTTTCTAACTATTTCTTCATAAATGTAAATACCAAGAAGTGCACCAACAAACATAATAGGTGCTTCAAGCGCATACATAGTAGTTAAGCCATCTACAAATATTGAGCTAATAAATTCACTAATTCCGTTTATTCTTAATAAAAAGAAAATATATGAACCTATAAAAATAAGAATAGGAAGAATAACCATCCGTCTCTTATTTTTATTTTTGTTTACAAAAAATAGATAGTAAATAAATACTAAATTCAATAATGTAAAGAATGTATTTTGAAAAACTAATAAGTAACCATTATTAAAATATAAGACTAATTGAGCAATAACTATAGCAATATACATTAGTATTGACATAACTCCTAGCCTTAACATATATTTTTTAATATCTTTAGTTTTTTTACATCCTTCAAGTGTTGTATAAATAAAGATAGGTAAAGCAATTTTACCTAGTACTCTAAATGTAAATTGTAAAGGAGAGGATGGTAGAAATACTCCAACATGATCAATCGTCATAAAAATAAGAGCGATTATTTTTAAAATAAAGTTTGAAATAACCATAAAATTAACCTAAAAATCCTAAAAATATTGTTAATATAATAGAAATAACATTATTTGTTATGTGGGCAACACAAGATCCACCAAAACCACGTTTTTCATATATAAAACATAATGTTAACCCAGCAGCAAGATATGATGGAAGATTTAAAAATTCATTAATAATTAAAGCTCCATTTCCACTTGTTAAACAATTAAAATCAAAATGTATAAATCCAAATATTAAAGCAGTTAAAATATAAGGCAATATCCTATTAGCTCTTTTTAATAAACTAAATAATCCTAAACGATATGTAAATTCTTCACAAATTGGACCAATGATTCCAAAAATAATAAGGGAAAGAATAGGGAAAATGGAAACAATAGAGTCAATTCCTGATTCGTTAGCATTTTCTTCTACATTTAAATGAAACATTTTTCCAATTAAATTAAAGAAAATATTAACAATTAAAGAAACACAAACAAGCATTCCTCCATATCCTAAATCAGTTAAGAATTCTTTACCTTTTTTAAATGTAGGCAGAAGATTAATAATATCTGTGCAACAAATTAAAGATAAAATACCAAATAAAATAAAGTATATTATAAAATTTAATAATCCTATTCCCCTAGTATTTGTAAATAAAGGTTCACTAACTGTTTGAGAAATATATTGAAATAACAACGAAATAGCTGTCATTCCAAGCCAACCAGTTATGAATAAAAATATTTGTTTAATGACATTAATTCGTATATCTTTTTGTTCAAAATCAAACAAATTAAAATTTCTAGTAGTTTTTTTAGACTCAACTATTTCTATTTTTTCTCTATTCTTATTATCTTCTTCCTTATTTTGAGGATATCCACAATAAGGACAAGTATCTAAATCAGAATCGATTAATAAATTACATTTAACACATTTACGTTTTTCATTCATAAGTTTTACTTTATTATTATATAATAAATAAAGGTAAATAGAATGAAAAAAATATTAACGATTAAAGAAGAGTATGAAGATAAAATTGAAGTGAGTAAGTCACAATTCTATTCGTTTTTAATTCCTTTAAGTAGTGAGGAGGAAGTTCCTTTATTAATAAAAGAAAAAAGAATGCAGTTTGTAAAAGCAAGACATGTATGTTATGCATATATTTTTAATTCTAATTATAAATATAGTGATGATGGTGAACCTAGTGGAACTGCTGGAAAACCTTTATATGAATTGCTAAATAAGAATAATTTAACTAATTGTATTTTAATTGTGGTTAGGATTTTTGGTGGGGTTTTACTTGGAGCTGGAAGATTATTAAGGACATATGTAGAAAGTGGATTAAATTCAATTAAAAAAGCAAATAAATTTGAAATATATTATGAATTTCTTATTAAATTAGAAATTAAACTTGAAAATATTAATGTAATAAAAGGGTATTTAGTTAAATATAAATATGAAATAAAAAATGTTATATATGATGAAATATCAACCATTGAATTTTATTCATCTAATGATGTTATTAAAGAGTTAAATAATAATTTTTATGGTATGATATTACAGTCAGAAATTAAAAAGGTAGAAAGGTTAAGGGAGTATAAAGATGAGTGAATGTAATCATAATTGTTCAAGTTGTGGAGTTCAAGGTTGTAGTAGTAGAATTGAAAAACTTAAAAATGAAAAAAGCAAAATTAAACATTGTATAGCTATTGTAAGTGGAAAAGGAGGAGTAGGTAAAAGTTTTGTTACTTCATTAATTGCTTCTTCTTTAAATAAATTAGGTTATAAAGTTGGAGTTTTAGATGGAGATATTACTGGTCCTTCTATTTTAAAAGCGTATGGAATACATGAAAGAGCATATGGAGATAAAGAGGGTCACATTTATCCAGCTATCACCAAATCAGGAATAAAAATGATTTCATCTAATATGCTTGTTGAAAATGAAAGCGATCCTATTATTTGGAGAGGTGGATTAATTACAACTTTATTAGGACAATTCTATAAAGACGTTCTTTGGGAAGAATTGGATTATCTTTTAATTGATATGCCTCCAGGAACAAGTGATGTTACATTAACTACATTTCAATCAATTCCTCTTGATGGAATAATTGTTGTCACATCACCTCAAGACTTAGTAAGTTTAATTGTAGAAAAAGCAATTAACATGGCAAATACTATGAATATTAATATTTTAGGGTTAGTTGAAAATATGTCTTATGTTGAATGTCCTAATTGTAAAGAAAAGATTTTTCTTTATGGAGAAGGAACAACAAATAAGTTAGTTTCATCTTTAGGAATTGAATTATTAGCTAAACTTCCTATTAATCCTTTAAATGCTGAAAAAATAGATAAAGGTGAAGTGGAAGATATAAAGATGAATGAGATTGATAAAGTAGTAGAAAAGATAATTTTAATGGAGAAATAATATGATTGCTGTAAATGAATTTAAAGAAAGAAGAAGAAAATTATTAGAAAAAATGGAAGATTTTTCTGTTGCTGTTATATTTGCAGGAGCAAGTAAAATTCAAAGTGAAGATGAAACATGCCCATATTTAGCAAACAGAAATTTTTATTATTTAACAAATATTGAACAAGAAAACTCGATTTTAATTTTATTAAAAGGGTGTGGAAATACAAAAGAATATTTATTTGTAAGTGAATATGATGAAGTTAAAGAAAAATGGTATGGAAAAAGATTAACTTCTTTTGAAGCAACAAAACTTAGTGGAATAGATAATGTTTTATATTTGAGTTCTTTTGATTCGATGTTTGGAATGATTTTAGATGATAGAAATTCCTCGTTTTCTAATATAAATAATGTTTATCTTGATTTCTCAAAAGAACAAAAAATTAGAGAAAATCTCTTTATTGAAACTTATATTTCCAATTTAAAATTAAATTATGATAATAAAAATTTTATCGATATTTATCCTTTAATTGTTAGATTAAGAATGGTTAAATCTAAACAAGAAATTGAAGAGATGAAGGAAGCTATTGCAAAAACTAATGTAGGTCTAAGAGAAATAATGAAATCTTTAAAAGAAGATACATATGAATATAAATATTCATCGCTTTTCTATTATACAATTCAAGATTATGACTATTCTCCATTAAGCTTCCCAACAATTTGTGCAAGTGGAGTTAATGCTACATGTCTTCATTATCCTACACCTTTAGCAAAAACTAAAAAGAACGATTTAATTTTACTTGATTTAGGTGCAAAAAATAATGGATATTGTGCTGATATTTCAAGAACTTACCCAATAAGTGGAACTTTTTCTGAATTACAAAAAATTATTTATTCAATAGTTTTAGGTTGTAATAAGATGGTTATTGAAACGATTAAACCTGGAATTACTATTAGAGAATTAAATAATCTTGTTATTGATTATTTAGCTACTCATTGTTTAAAAGCTAACTTGATTAAAAATAAAGAAGATATTAGAAATTATTATTTCCACAATATTTCTCACCATATTGGTTTAGATACTCATGATTGTAGTTTTAGAGATTTACCTCTTGAACCTGGAAACATCATTAGTGATGAACCTGGATTATATTTTAAAGAATTAGGAATTGGAGTAAGAATTGAAGATGATATTT
The DNA here is from genome assembly GCA_016302065.1 of Bacilli bacterium. Classification (GTDB taxonomy): domain Bacteria; phylum Bacillota_I; class Bacilli_A; order RFN20; family CAG-826; genus Onthovivens. The sequence goes on from JAEDOI010000038.1 coordinate 5,556, forward strand.
TAGTTACAGAAGAAGGTAGTTATAACCTTAGTGGAAATATTATAAAAGAAATATCTGAAATAGAAAAATTTATTTCAAGAAATAAAAAATAGTAGGGATTTCATATAGTTTTTATGATTAAGAACATATTTTTTGATTTTAATGGAACGTTACTAGATGATGTTTTTCTAACATTTGATATTGAAAATAAATTGGCTAAAAAATATGGAGTGCCTCCTTTTTCAATGGAAAAATATTTAGATGTTTTTTGCTTTCCAGTAAGAGACTATTATGAAAAGATAGGATTTGATCTTTCTAAAATTGATTTTAATAAATTAAGTCATGAATTTATGGATGAATTTTATAAAAGATTTTCAAAAGACACAAAATTATATGATGGTTTAATTCCATTTTTAAGTAAACTAAAAAAAGAAGGATATAAATTATTTGTAGTATCAGCAACAAAACATGAAGATCTAGTAAATCAATTAAAAGAGAAGGGAATTGATATGTTTTTTGACGATTTTATAGGTAGTAGCAACATTGCTGGAAAAGGAAAAATCGATTATTCAAAAGATTTTGTAAATAGTAAAAATATCAATACAAATGAATCTGTTTTTATAGGAGATACAATTCACGATTATGAAGTTGGATCTGCTTTAAAAATGAAGGTTGTTTTAGTAACTTTTGGTCATAATTCAGAAAAGTTACTAAAAACTGTTTCTTCTAATCTTGTTTCAAATTATGATGAATTATACAGATTAATTAAGTCTTATTAGTATTAATAAACAATGAAATTGTTTATATTTAAAATAAATTTAAATAATTGTATAATTTTTATATGCCTAAAAAAGATAAAAGAAAGAAAAAGAAAAAAGAACTTCATCTTCCAATTAAAGCATTATTTTGTGGATTAGTATTTTTTGTTGAATTAATACTTGTTATTCTTCTTGCTTATTTTGCAATAACAATTAATGCTGTTGGTGATTATATTTATGTACCAACCATTTTGTTATTAATTATTGATTTTATTTTAGGTATATTCATTTTAAATACTAAAGTACAAGTTGATTTTAAAGTTTCTTGGGTAATAGTTGTTTTAATATTTCCTTTTGCCGGTGCAATTTTATATATTCTTTTTGCTAATAAAATCACTACTAAAAAGAAAAAAGAACTTAGATTTAGTAAGTTAAATAAGTTTTTATCTTCAACAAAGTGTGATTCAACTGATGTAATTAATGAGATTAAAGTAAATAATGAGGATGTTGCAAATATTGTTACATACATTGACAAAAGTTGTTTAGCTTCAGTACATAAAAATAGCGAAGTTAAATATTATAATTATGGTCAAAAAGGATTTCCTGTAATTTTAGATGAATTAAAAAAAGCAAAGAAGTTTATATTTTTAGAATACTTTATTATTTCAAATGGCATAATGTTTGGTTCAATTTTAGATATTTTAAAAGAAAAGGCTAAAGAAGGGCTTGATGTTCGTATTATTTATGATGATTTCGGATCAAATAAAGGGAAAATGCCTAATATTTTTAAAGAAGCTACAAAAAATGGTATTAAGTGTCTATCATTTAATCGTGTTAGACCTGTTTTAGATATTAGGCAAAATAATAGAGACCATCGAAAAATTATTGTAATTGATGGAGTTGTAGGATTTACTGGAGGCTGTAATTTAGCTGATGAATATATTAATGAAGAAGTTAGATTCGGAGATTGGCGAGACAATATTTGCCTAGTTAAAGGCGAAGCAGTTGATGGATTGACTTCACTTTTTGTTTCAACATGGAATTTATTATACAAAAGAAAAAATAAAGAGGAACCACTTGATTTTAATATACATTCTTTTAAAGAAAATAATGAGGAATTACATACAAAAGCTAATTGTTCTGGTTATGTTTCTATTTTTGGAGAAGTACCTTTTGATGGAGAAGATGGGGCAAAAAGCGTTATTTTATCAATGATTTCTAAAGCAAAAAAGAGTATCAAAATATCTACTCCTTATTTAATTTTAGACTCTGAATTAACAACAGCATTATGTGTTGCTGCAAAAAGTGGAATTGATGTAAGTATTGTAACTCCAGGAATTCCTGATAAAAAAATAGTGAATTTTATGACAAAAAGTTACTATCCTTCTTTAATGTTTGCAGGATGTAAAATTTATGAATATACTCCAGGATTTAATCATGCAAAAATTGTTTTAATTGATGATGAATATGCTTTAACTGGTACTACTAATTTAGATTATAGGAGTTTATATTTACATTTTGAAAACTGTATATTCTTATATCAAAATGAATGTATAAAAGACATAAAAGATGATCTTGATGACATGATAACATCAAGTACCTTGCAAGATAAAAATAAATACATTAATGCTTCTGGATTTAAGCGTATTATTTGGGGATTGCTTAGGCTCATTGCACCATTAATTTAGAAAGGAGAATTTATGGAAAACGAGAATTATGAAATTATAGTTGAAAACCTCAGTAAAATATACGGAAATAAAAAGAAAAATGAGGCTGAAATTGTTGCTTTAAAAGATGCTTCTTTTAAAATAAAAAAAGGAGAATTAGTTGTTATTTTAGGACCTTCTGGCGCTGGAAAATCTACTTTGCTTAATATTCTTGGAGGAATGGATAGAGCAACTAGAGGTACATTTTTACTAAATAATAAAGATGTAACAAAGATGAATGAAAAAGAACTTGCTGAATATAGGAGATATGATGTTGGTTTTGTATTTCAATTCTATAATTTAATGCCTTCTTTAAGTGCATATGAAAATGTATATTTAGCATCAAGTTTAGTTGATAAGCATTTTGATCCACATGAAATTTTAAGTCTTTGTGGTCTTGCTGGAAGAGAAAAAAATTTTCCTGCTCAACTTAGTGGAGGAGAACAGCAAAGAGTAGCAATTGCTAGAGCATTAGTTAAAAATCCTACCCTTCTTCTTTGTGATGAACCAACTGGTGCTCTTGATAGCAAAACTGGTGCTCAAATCATGGAGCTTCTTTATAGAGTATGTAAAGAACAAAATAAAACTGTTATTATTGTTACCCATAATAAAGCAATAAGTATAATTGCTGATAGAATTATTAGAGTTAGCGATGGAGAAATTGTTTCAAATGAAGAAATTGCTAATCCTAAACAGGCAAGTGAAATAGAGTTCTAGTATGAGATTATTTAAAACATTATTACATAATTGTCTACATGACTTAAGAAAGAATTTAAAGCAATTAATTGCAATTATTTTTATCATTGGAATTGCAATTACTTTATTTACTGGATTAAGCGCTAATTCTATTGAATTTGAAAAGAGAGTTAATGCCGTTTATTCTAAAGAGAATGGTAATTTAGCAGATATTTGGGTAACTTTAAATGTTAATTTTAATGAAGAAACAGTAAATGATAAAGAAAATGTTAAAAAGTTTATTGGAAGTGATGGAAATATCGAATCAAGAACTCTTGTTCCATCAAGTTTAAATGATTTACCTGCATATGCTTTAATTTATGTTAATAGACCAACAATTAATAAAGAATATGAAACAAATTATGATTATACAAATGATCAATTGGATAAAGATTTTTTCTTTGTTGATGAAGAGTTGATTAAAAAATACGAAAAAGCAACTGA
>JAEDOI010000039.1 GCA_016302065.1 Bacilli bacterium
TGCCCCTTTAGTTAATCGGTATAACGGATCCATGGTAAGGATCTATGCGTAGTTCGACTCTGCGAAGGGGCACCAGTTAGATGAAATTACCCCATTTATTGGACCAAAAATGGTACTAATGGGGTTTTTATTTTTAGTAAAAAAAGATAATAACAAACAACATCCTTGTAAATTTTGTTAAAACATAATTATAAAACCAAATATATTTTTGCAATATTACTAAATTTAGAATTAATTGTTACTTAATTAAAATTAGTAAGTTTAATATAAGTTTATAAAAAAGACATTAAATTATTTAATAATTAAATCTCTAGTAATAATTTAAAAATTTTACATATATTTTACAAATGAGTTAATAAATCCAATAATTTATGTAATATAATTAAAATATGAGTAAAGACTTATTAATTTTTTGTGTTGAAGATGATTTAGATATTCAAAACTTAGAATTGTATGCGTTAAAAGCTAACAATTATGATGTAAAAGGTTTTACAAATGGTGAAGAACTTTTTAAAGAGTTAGAACATACGATACCTTCTTTAATTTTGCTAGATTTAATGCTCCCTTTAATGGATGGAAATACAATATTAAAAAAATTAAAAAGCAAAGAAAAATTTAAAAATATTCCTGTTATTATTTGTAGTGCTAAAGGATCAGAGTTTAATAAAGTTGCTTTATTAAACGAAGGTGCTGATGATTATTTAGTTAAACCATTTGGAATGATGGAACTTGTTGCTAGAGTTAATGCTGTTTTAAGAAGAATCACGAAGGAAAAACAGGTTGTTTTATCAAATGGGAATATCAAAGTTGATTTAGAAAAGCATGAAGCTTATGTAGATAATAAAGAGATTGTTCTAACTTTAAAAGAATATGATTTATTAGTTTATTTCTTATCTAATTTAAATAAAGTTATCTCTAGAGATGAACTAATTGAGAAAGTTTGGGGAGTTGACTTTATTGGTGAATCTAGAACTATTGATGTACATGTTGGAACTTTAAGAAGCAAAATATCCTCTTCAAATAGCGTAATTCAAACTGTAAGAGGTGTTGGATATAGAATGGAAAAATTAGATGAAAAGGAAAATTAATAGTGTAATTATATCTTTAGTTGTCTGTGTAATTACATTAATTACAATTGTATCTAGCATTTCTTTTTCTTCAATATATGAAAAAAATGAAATAATTGAACTTCAAAATGAATGTAGTTTAGTTATTAAAGGCTATGAATTAGATGATATTTCATATCTTGAATCGATAGAAGATTCTTCATTAAGAGTTACTTTGATTGACCTAGAAGGAAATGTTATTTTTGATAATCAACTTGATGAAAGTGAAATGGAGAATCACGCTTCTAGAGAAGAGTTTAAAGAAGCAAAAGAAAATGGGTATGGAATAAGTAAAAGATATTCATCATCCTTACTTAAAACATTTTATTATGTTGCTTATAAATTAGATAATAATATTATTCGAGTTTCTAAAGTTGCTGATTCTACATTATATATATTATTTATAAATCTTTGGCCTTTATATATTGTAGCCATTGTTTTAATTATTTGTTCTATTCTTTTAGGTTTTTTATTATCTAAAAAGATTGTAGATCCAATTAATAATATTAATCTAGAACATCCATTAGAAAACAATAAATATAAAGAAATAGAGCCTCTTTTAATTAGAATTGAAGCTCAAAAAAACGAATTAATGAAAGAAAATGAAGAAGTATTAAATGCTAGTAAAGTTAGGCAAGAATTTACTTCGAATGTATCTCATGAATTAAAAACACCTTTGCATGTAATTTCAGGATATGCTGAGCTAATAAAAGAAGGCATTGTAAAAGATAGTGATGTTAAGGAATTTGGAGAAAAAATATATTCTGAAGCAAGTAGAATGTCTAAACTTGTAGAAGATATTATGAAAATTTCAAAGTTAGAGAGCGATAAAGATTTTGAGAAAACGCAACTCAAATTAAAAAATATAGTTGTTGCTATCGTCGATTCATTGATGATTGAGGCTGATAAAAAGAATGTAAAATTTAAATTATCTTTAAACGATTGTTCAATAAGTGGAAATTATGATTCAATATATTCTTTAATATTTAATTTAGTTGATAATGCAATAAAATATAACAAAACAAATGGGAAAATAACTATTAAATTACAAGAAGTTTCTAATAATGTTATATTAAGCGTTAAAGATACTGGAATTGGTATTCCAAAAGAAGATTTAGATAGAATATTTGAAAGATTTTATAGAGTTGATAAATCAAGAAGCAAAGATAGTGGAGGAACTGGTTTAGGTTTAGCTATCGTTAAGCATAGTTTAATTGTTAATAATGCAACAATTAAAGTTGAAAGTGAACTTAAAAAAGGATCCACTTTTATTGTTACATTTTAAATTTACATACATTTTACAATACTAATAATATTCATTTTACATTCATTATTTATAATTTGAGTGTCTATGAAAGGAATGAATATGAGAAAAGGTTTAAGTTTAATTTTACCAGTCGTTTTATTAGGAATTGGATTAGCTTCATGTAATAGTGAAGAAAAACAAATTATTTGTTATACCCGTGATACTACAAGTGGTACTAGAGATGGGTTTTTTACAGGAATTGGATTTAGTGAAGCAAAAACAGATAACACTTTATTAGCAAGTGGATTTGTAGAAGTTGCTTCCAATAGCGATATGATTAATGCTATTAAAAATGATGAATATGGAATTGGTTATATTTCTCTTTCATCATTAGCTGAGTCAGGTGTTAAAGGTTTGGTTTATGAAGGCGTTGAACCAACTGAGGAAAATGTTTTAAATAGTACATATAAATTAACTAGAAACTTCAATTATTGTATTAGAGAAAGTTATGCAAACGAAACAAATAAACAAATTGTAGAAGCATTTCTTGGATATATGTATACAGTTGAAGGTATTTCAACAATCAAAGAACATGGTGGAATTCTTTCAACTACTGGAGAAGAAAAATCATGGAATGATATTAAAGCTAATTACCCTGTCGCGGCTATCGATAACTCTTCAATTACAATTAATGTTGGAGGATCAACAAGTGTTAAATCTATTGTTTCTGCTCTTTTAGTTGAATTTTCTGCAAAATGTGGAAACTTTAAATATAATTACAATCCAACAGGAAGTGGTGATGCTTATAAGAGAACTAACGGAAGCGAAAAAGATGGTGCAAATTACTGTGATTTAGCTTTTGCAAGTAGAGAATTTACTAGCGATGAACCAATGGCTGAAGGATTACATGACTATATGTGTACAGATGCTATTGTTACAGTTGTTAACAAGACAAATACCATTTCAGAAGTTACTAAAACAACATTAAAATCAATTTATGATGGCACAATAACATATTGGAAAGATGTTAAGTAACGACACTAAACAAATAAAAAGAAAAACTATAACTGACAAAATAGTAAGAGGAGTTTTACTCTCTCTTACTATTTTGTGTTCTTTAATTATTATTTTTGTAACTTTATTTATTCTAATTAAAGGTTTAATGCCTTTTTTTAAAGAATACGAAATTAATGGTGAAAAGGTAAGAGTAAATATAATTTCTTTTTTATTTGGAACAACTTATTTCAAAGCTCCAGCAACATATGGTATTGGTTTTGTTTTTATTGATACAATTTATGTTACTTTTTTAGCACTTTTATTAGCCGTGCCAGTTTCAATTTTAAGTGCATTATTTATTGTTAGAATTGCTCCAAAAGTCTTATCAAAATTATTAAATTCAATTGTAGAACTTTTAGCTTCAATTCCAAGTGTTATTTTTGGTATGTTTGGTACTGCAATTATTACTAAATTTGTAAAATGGTTATCTAATTTATTTAATTATCAAAGTAGTGGAGGTTTATCAACTCTTGCAAGTGCAATTATTCTTGCTTTAATGATTATTCCAACTATTACGATGATTAGTGTTACTGCAATTTCTAGTATTAAACAAGATCAAATTTTAGGCTCTCTTGCCTTAGGAGCAAGTAAAACTGAGACTAATTATAAAGTTGTCTTACTTGGTGCAAAAAATGGAATTATATCAGGAATTATTTTAGGTACTGGAAGAGCATTAGGCGAAGCAACTGCTATTTCGATGGTTTGTGGTAATGAATATAGTGGACCTACATTTAATTTATTTGATAAAACGAGAACTCTTACTACTTCTATGCTTCAAAACATTCATGAAACAAGTGGACTTGATTATGATATAAGATTCTCAATTGGTTTAGTTTTAATAATCATTATTATTTTAACAAATATATTGCTTAATATTGTTAAAAATAAGATAGGTAAAAAATATGCTAAGTAAGGGTAGGCAATTTAAAAATATTATGGGAAATGTAGGAGCGTATGCTTCTATAATTTTTACTATATTAGTCATAATATCTATTATTTATTATTGTTTTTCTACTGGAATTAACAGAATTAGTTTTGACATGTTAGTCAATGATTATTATGAGACTGCATATTTTGCTTCAGTTGAAAAGAATGATGATACATATTATAGCTTTGAAGAAAAAGAAGATGTCTATTTCTCTTCTAAATGGGGAATCGCTTTAAAAGATGATCAAGACTTAGAAGGAAATAAATGTGTAAAAATTTATTATATTGATTCTATGTCTCCTTTTGCTAATGCAAAAAAAGAAAATAGTGAGGAATCAATAGTGATTTCTAACGGAATGCTTGTTAAAAGAATTCAATTTAAGACTGAAGCTGGTAATGAAATTGTTACTGTTAAAAATGGTAGTGAACAAATAATTGATAAATTAAATAGCGCTATAAAGATTGATGAATTCTATTTTGCCTCAATGGGTGGAGGAATTAGAGGATCTTTGTTATCCACTATTTATTTGATATTATTGACTCTTGTAATTTCTTTACCTTTAGGAATATTAGTAGCTCTTTATTTAGGAAACTATGCAAAAGACAACAAGTTTATACAAATTCTAAGAACATTAATTGATATGATTTCTGGTATTCCTTCAATTATCTTTGGACTAGTTGGAGTTATTGTATTCATCCCATTTGTTTCAGTTATTTCTAATACTAGTGGACTTAGTATTTTAGCTGGTGCTTTTACAATGTCAATTATGATATTGCCTTTAATTATTAAGAATACAGAAGATGCAATTAATGCAATTCCAAAGAGTTATAAAATGAATAGTTTAGCTTTAGGTGCAAGCGAAACACAAACTACATTTAAAGTTATATTACCTAATGCAATAAGTGGTATTTTGACATCAACTCTTCTTTCCATTGGAAGAATTATAGGCGAATCTGCAGCCCTTATTTTTGTTATGGGAAGCGCTATTCAAGATGATGTAAATATTTTTAAAGGAGCTACAACGTTATCGGTTCATATTTGGACAGTTCTTGCTGCTGAAAACCCTAATTATTCATTGGCTTGTTCTATATCGATAATTATTTTATTAGTTGTATTTTTATTAAATATTTTAGTCAAAATAATTTGTAAAAGATTAAATAGATTTGAGGTAAAATAATGGAAGAAAAGATTGTTTTTCATTGTGAAAATGTTAATTTAAGTTATAAAACAAAGCAGTGTTTATTCAATGTTAATTTAGATATATATGAAAAGAAAGTAACTGCATTTATTGGCCCTTCTGGTTGTGGTAAATCAACTCTTTTAAGATGTTTTAATAGAATGAATGATTTAATTGATGGATGTAAAATTACTGGAAAAATAGAATATAATGGCGAAGATATTTTTTCTATTAACCCATTAATATTAAGAAAAAATGTCGGTATGGTTTTCCAAAATCCAAACCCTTTCCCTATGTCTATTTTTGATAATGTTGCTTATGGTCTTAAATGTCAAGGAATTAAAAATAAAGAGAAATTAAAAGAAATTGTTATTTCATCTTTAAAAAAAGCAGCTCTTTATGATGAAGTTAAGGATAGACTTAAAGATTCTGCATTATCCCTAAGTGGTGGGCAACAACAAAGACTTTGTATTGCTAGAGCCATAGCTTTATCTCCTAGTGTTATATTGATGGATGAGCCAACTAGTGCTCTAGATCCAATTGCAACTAGCAAAATTGAAGAATTAATTTTTGAACTTAAAAAGGAATTTACTATTGTAATTGTTACTCATAATATGCAACAAGCTGCAAGAATTTCTGATTATACTGCATTCTTTATGATGGGAGAAATAGTTGAATTTAATGAGACAACTAAATTATTTAAAGAACCTAAAGAAAAGAAAACAGAAGATTATATTACAGGGAGGTTTGGTTAATGTCTAATCTTGATAAAGAAATTAATAATTTAAAGCAACTAACAATGAAAATGGGTGAGCTAGTAATTGAAAATTTAAAAGTTGCTCTGGAAATTTATTATAATTACGATAAAGAAAAAGCAGACTTGATTAATGATGATGTGGTTGATTTACATGAAAGATTAATTGAAGAGATGTGCCTTAATATAATGGTAAAAGAAAGACCATTTGCAAGAGATTTAAGAGAAGTTAGTGGTATTTTAAAATTAGTTGAAGATCTTGAAAGATTAGGCGATCATGCTGAAGACATAAAAGAATTTGCGACAAAATTAGATGGCATTGATCATCATCAAATTGATTTTCTTGATGAATCTTATAAAGAATCTATTAAAATGGTTCTTGATTCAATTACTAGTTTTGTAAATTATGATCTAGATTTAGCTAATAAAGTCATATTAAACGATTCCAAGGTTGATAAATTATATGATGATGCCATTAGCTATATTATAGAAAATACTAATAATGGTAAGTTTTCAAGTGCATTTAGTATTTATACGACATTAGTTGTTAAATATATTGAAAGAATAGCTGATCATGCAGTAAATATTGCTGAATGGGTTATTTATATTCTTAATGGATATCATAAAGATAAACAAATTTTCTAATATAAAAATGTATTTTAAAGTGTAATATAATATATGTTATATTAATTTTTGAGGTATTTTTATGAAGAAAAACATCATTATTTCACTTATATTTTTATTTTTAGGATTTTTTGGGGGAGTTTTTTATAGGGAATATACTAAATCTATTAGGTTTGTTAATATATATACTCCCCTTGGACTTGTGCATGTACATTTTTTAGCACTTGGTGTAATTCTTATACTTGTTTTAGGATTAGTTGCTAAAAATTTAAGTAGCTATCATAAGAAACTGTACAATGTATCGTTAATTGGATATAGTGTTGGAGTATTTATGACTGGTGTAATGCTTTTTGTTAGAGGAATTTTTCATTGTGAAAGTATTGCTAATAGTCTTGAAGTTTCAGCTATGCAAGAAGGAATTATTTCAGGAATTAGTGGAATAAGTCATATTGTTTTAAGCGTATTTTTAATTTTAATTTTTATTTCATTCTTAATAAAGAAAAAAGAAACCTCTGAAATTGAAGGAGGAAGAGAATAATGAAAAAAGGATGCATTTTTTCAGTTATATTTATTGCTTTGCTAGCTGGATGTACCACTAAAAATAATAATGAAGATGTTCCAAATGTTGGAGATAATGGAACAACGGACACTGATTCTAAAGGATTAACATACGAAAATTTATTTGATCCAAAAAGCAAAATAGATATTGAATTAAAATTTAAAAATGATGTTATTTACAAGTTTGCTCAATATGGAACAAGTGGTGATTTTAACAAGGAAGAAATTTATCATCCATGTGATGTAACAATTAAATTAAATAATGAAACATATACATTTGATGAAGTAGGGGCTAGAATGAAAGGCAATACTTCTCGTTATGATGGTTTTATTGATGAACAAGGGAATTTTGTTAATAAAGAACGTCTTTGTCATTTTAAATTAGCATTTGATAGAATCTTTAATTCTTCTTCAGTAAATGATTACTATTCACATGAATATACAACTGAAGAGGTTGATGCTAGAGATTCAAGAAGAATTGCTTCCATGAAAAAGATTGATTTAAAGTGGAATAAAAATTTTGATTCATCTTTTACTAAAGAAATTTATGCACTTGATTGTTTTAGAAATGAAGGAGTTGTTTCTCAAAATGCCAATTTAGCTAATGTTACAATTAAAACTGAAAAAGATAGTGTCTCAATGCCTTATATTCTTTATGAAGTCGTTGACAAAACTATGATAAAAAAACATTTTAAAGGCTCAAAAGGGGATCTTTATAAATGTACATATACTAATAAGGGTCCTGCTGATCTTGCTAGTGTTCAAGATGATAAATTTGGTGTAGAAAGCTTTAATTTCAATCCTTCTTATAACTTAAAAACTAATGAGGATACCTCGAATTGTGAGATTCTTAAAGATTTTATCACGAAGACATCAACTAAAAATATCAGTGCCGATAAAATAAAGCCTGTAATTGATTCAGTGTTAGATGTAGATAAGTTCTTAAAATTTGCTGCTATGAGTTGGGTTGTAGGTTCTCCAGATGATTATAGAAATAATTACAATAATTACTATATGTATTTTGATTCTAATACAAATTTAGCTAATTTTATTCCTTATGATAATGATCGTGTGTTTGGAATAATGAAAGATTGGCCAATTGATACATCGACTCAATCATATAGCAGTGATAGATTAAGTGGGACTATAACAAGTGATGGTTGTGGAATGCCAATTGTTAGAAGATTATTGGTAAGTGGCTCATCTTCTAGACCAATAATTGTTTCTTACCAAAAGCAATATGAATCTTATTGTAAAGAATTTGCAAATAAATATTTAGATGCTAAAAAGTTTAAAGAATTTACTGATCAATTTTATTATTCTTCAAAAATTATAGATAATTCTAATTCCAATTTGAGCTTTAATGATTATGCTAAAAATAAATTAAATACAATTAAGTGACATGCTCCCACCACTTATAGAAGTGGGGGCTTCTCGCTCAAGGATTCTTTT